>NZ_JBFAOU010000023.1:0-71919 GCF_040675365.1 Catellatospora sp. NPDC049609
CGACAGCTCGTCGACGAGCAGCACCCGCGGCTGCTGGATCAGCGCCTTGGCGAGCACCAGAACTCGCGATCATCAACGGGCGCACGGGCGGCTGGACGAGCCGGGCCGGCTGGACGAGCCGGGACGCAGGCGCGCGACGGTCCCCAGCGGGCCGGTGGAGTCGCGGGGCGGTCAGGCGGCGGGGGGTTGCCAGTCGGCGGCGACGGCCGCGGCCTTGTCCAGGACGCGGGGTGCCAGGGCGCCGAAGGCGCGGTCACGGGCGCGGGCGACCAGGTTGCCGCGCGGGGCCAGCACCGCGCCGACGCGCTGCGTCTGCCGGATCACCTGCGCCGCCCTGGCCCGGCGCGCGGCCGAGTACGCCGCCAGCGCCGCGTTGCACGCCGGGCCCGGGATCGCGGGCAGCAGCAGGGCGCGCAGCGTGGCCGCGTCCTCCAGCGCCATCCCGGCGCCCTGGGTCAGGTGGTGCGGCATGGCATGGGCCGCGTCGCCGACCAGCGCGAACCCGCCGGTGCCGATCGGGAACGCGAGCTCGTTGGGCGGCGGCCGCAGCTGGCGGCCGTCCTGCTGCACCAGGTCGTCGGGCTCGGTGGCGGCCAGCAGGTCCGAGATCGGCGCGTGCCAGCCGGCGAACCAGCGCTTGAGCAGGGTGAGCTGGGTGGCCTTCGGCTCCGGCCGGGCGGCGCCGGCCACCGTCGCGGTCCAGTAGATGCCGCCCCGGCTCGACGCGCCGGAGCTGCCCCGGTCGCCCAGCGAGGCGGCCAGGAAGCGGTAGCCGCCGCTGAGCGTCTCGCCGGCCAGGACCAGGTCCTCGGGCAGCTTCGGCGCCCGGTACCACGGGATGACCGCGCGCCAGGCGGCGTACCCGGAGCTGACCGCGATCGACTGCGGGGCGAGCCGGGCGCGCAGCGTGCTGTCGGCGCCGTCGGCGGCGACGATGACGTCGGCCTCCCAGGTGTGCCGGCCGTCGCCGACCGCGGGCCGGTCGCCGGCCCGCGCGTGCATGGTCTTCACGGCGATGCCGGTGCGGATCTCGATGTGGTCGCCCAGCCCGGCGATGAACGTGTCGTGCAGGTCCTCGGCGTGCACCACGACCGGGGTCGCGGTCGGGCTCACCGCGGACGGCTGCGCCAGCCACTGCCCGTCGGCGCGGCGCAGGCCGCCCAGCGGGACCGGGGTCGCGATGGCCGCGAGCCCGGCGCCGAGGCCGAGCGAGCGCAGCGCGGCGACGGCGTTGGGCCACAGCAGCAGCGCGGCGGGCTCGGCACGCAGCCGGTCCGCGCGCTCCAGCAGGGTGACCCGCCACCCGGTGCGGGCCAGAGCCCCCGCCGTGGCGAGGCCGCCGACGCCCGCACCGACCACCACCGCGCTGCGCATGCCGTCAGTCCTTCGCGGAGATCTTCTGGGCGGGCAGGTGTGCCGGACCGCCGTCCGAGGGGTCGTCTGTCTCGTCGGCCGAGCCGCCCGGCAGGTCGGCGTCGCCGGACGGGCCGTCCACCGCGTCCGGGCGGGTGCCGTCGGCGAGGAAGGCCTGGTACTGCTCCTCGGTGACGACCTGGAAGCCCTTGACCGGCTCACCGGCCGCGTCGACGTTCGGGATCAGGAACTCCTGCGGGCCCTTGCGGAGGAAGAAGAACGCCGCCGCGCCCAGGAAGACGATGATCGAGGTCCACACGTTCAGGCGCATGCCGCCGATCATGGTCGCCGGGTCGGTGCGCATGGCCTCGATCCAGCCCCGGCCGAGCGTGTAGAGCATCACGTAGAGCGCGAACGCCCGGCCCCGGCCGAACTTGAAGCGCTTGTCGAGCCAGTACACGACGCCCGCGACGCCGACGTTCCACAGCAGCTCGTACAGGAAGGTCGGGTGGTAGAGGCCCTCGCGCAGCTCCGGCTCGCCGTCCGGCCCGATCATCGCCTGGCCGGGCGTGGTGTCGGACATGACGTGCACCTGCAGGCCCCACGGCAGGTCGGTCTTGCCGCCGTACAGCTCGTTGTTGAACCAGTTGCCCAGCCGGCCCACGGCCTGCGCCAGCGGCAGGCCCACGGCGATGGTGTCGGCCACGAAGCTGAACGACATGCCGAGCTGGCGGCAGGCCAGCCAGGCGCCGAGCGCGCCGCCCGCGACGCCGCCCCAGATGCCGAGGCCGCCTTCCCACACCTTGACGGCGTTGGCCAGGTTGCCGCCCTCGCCGAAGTACGCGTCAGGCGAGCTGAGCACGTGGTAGATCCGCGCGCCGACGATGCCGAACGGCACCGCCCAGACGGCGATGTCGAGCACGGCCCACGGCGGGGCGCCCCGGCTGCGCATACGCCGGTCGGTCACGATGCAGGCGAGCACGATGCCCGCGATGATGCACAGCGCGTACGCCCGCAGCGGCACGGGTCCCAGGTGCCAGACCGCCGTGGACGGGGACGGGATGGAGGCGAGGTTCACGAGCGCAAACCCTACCGTCCCCGCCCCCACACTCCCACCCCCCGCCCATCCCGACTTTCCGCTGATCATGAGCCGGGCGGGCGGCAGCGATCGATCATGAACTTATGGGCGCCGACACGCCGTCGAGCACGCCCATAAGTTCATGATCGACCACGAACCGGGGTCAGGGGGTGAGGCCGGTGCGGAGGTCGTGGGTCAGGGCGCGGAGGGCGGGTTCGCCGCCTTCGGCCAGGGCGGAGACCAGGGCGCTGCCGACGATGACACCGTCGGCGTAGGCGCCTACCTCGGCGGCCTGGACGCCGCTGCGCACGCCGAGGCCGACGCCGACGGGCAGGGTGCCGGCGACCTTCTTGGCGCGGGCGACCAGGGTGGGGGCGTCGCTGGAGGTGCTGTCGCGGGCGCCGGTGACGCCCATGACGGCGGTCGCGTAGACGAAGCCGCGGCAGTGCGCGACCGTCATGGCGATGCGCTCGTCGGTCGACGAGGGCGAGATCAGGAAGACCCGGTCCAGGTGGTGCGCGTCGGAGGCGGCCAGCCACTCCTCGGCCTCGTCGGGGATGAGGTCGGGCGTGATCAGCCCGGCGCCGCCGGCCGCGGCGAGGTCGCGGGCGAACGCGTCGACGCCGTACTTCTCGACCGGGTTCCAGTACGTCATCACCAGGACCGGCACGCCCGCGCCGGACACGGCCTCGACGGTGGCCAGCACGTCGCGGGTGCGTACGCCCCCGGCCAGCGCCACCTCGGTGGCGCGCTGGATGACGGGGCCGTCCATGACCGGGTCGGAGTACGGCAGGCCGATCTCCACCAGGTCGACCCCGGCCTCGATCATCGCCTTGACCGCGGAGATGCCCCCGGCCACCGACGGGAACCCGGCGGGCAGGTAGCCCACCAGCGCGGCCCGGCCTTCGGCCCGCGCCTTCTCGTAGGCGGTGGTCACGTTCATCGCGTCTCCTCCGTGCCGCGCCCGAGGGACTCGCCGCTCGCGCTCACCCGATCACGTCCCCGCCCTCGAACAGGCCGAAGTACTCGCCTGCGGTGTGCATGTCCTTGTCGCCGCGGCCGGACAGGTTGACGATCACCGTCGGCTCGTGGCCCAGCTCCTCGCGCAGCGCGGGGATGACCCGGATCGCCCCGGCCAGCGCGTGCGCGCTCTCGATCGCCGGGATGATGCCCTCGGTGCGGCACAGCAGCGCGAACGCCTCCATCGCCTCGGCGTCGGTGACCGGCTGGTACCGCGCGCGGCCCTGGTCGTGCAGCCAGGCGTGCTCGGGGCCGACCGACGGGTAGTCCAGGCCCGCCGAGATCGAGTGCGACTCGATGGTCTGGCCGTCGTCGTCCTGCAGCAGGTACGACCGGGAGCCGTGCAGCACGCCGTGGCTGCCGCCGGTGATGCTGGCGGCGTGGCGGCCGGTCTCGACCCCGTCGCCGCCCGCCTCGAAGCCGTACAGGCGCACGTCGGCGTCGGGCACGAAGGCGTGGAACATGCCGATGGCGTTGGAGCCGCCGCCGACGCAGGCCGCGACCGCGTCGGGCAGCGCGCCGGTCAGCGCCAGGCACTGGGCGCGGGCCTCGACGCCGATGCCGCGCACGAAGTCGCGCACCATCGCCGGGAACGGGTGCGGCCCGGCCGCGGTGCCCAGCAGGTAGTGCGTGGCGTCGACGTTGGTGACCCAGTCGCGCAGCGCCTCGTTGATCGCGTCCTTGAGCGTCTTGGAGCCGGTGGTCACCGGGATGACGGTGGCGCCGAGCATCTTCATCCGGGCCACGTTGAGTGCCTGGCGCCGGGTGTCGACCTCGCCCATGTAGACGACGCATTCGAGGTCGAGGTACGCCGCGGCGGTGGCGCTGGCGACGCCGTGCTGGCCGGCGCCGGTCTCGGCGATGACGCGCGTCTTGCCCATGCGCTTGGTGAGCAGCGCCTGGCCGAGCACGTTGCGCACCTTGTGCGCGCCGGTGTGGTTGAGGTCCTCGCGCTTGAGCAGGATGCGCGCGCCGCCGACCCGCTCGGACAGGCGGGTGGCGTCGTAGAGCAGGGACGGGGTGCCCGCGTACTCGCGCAGCATCCGCTCGAATTCGCCGGTGAACTCGGGATCCGCCATGGCCTTGCGGTAGTGGGCGTCCAGCTCGTCGAGCGCCGCGATGAGCGCCTCCGGGACGAACCTGCCGCCGTACGGGCCGAAGTGGCCCCGGTCGTCGGGCAACATGTGCCCCTCCTTCGGCGTCAGCCGCCGTGCAGGCGCAGCGGCGGTCAGGCGAGGGGTGTGCGGTACGTCAGCGCGCGGGCCGCGGCGTCGCGGGATGGTTGCCCGCGTTGACGAGCTCGGCGACGGCGTCGCGCGGGCTCTTCTGGGTCACCAGGCCCTCGCCGACGAGGACCGCGTCGGCGCCCGCCGAGGCGTACTTGATCAGGTCCAGCGGACCCCGGACGCCCGACTCAGCGATCTTGACGACGCTGTTGGGCAGGCCGGGCGCGATCCGCTCGAACACCGACCGGTCCACCTCCAGTGTGCGCAGGTTGCGGGCGTTCACGCCGATGACGCGGGCGCCGGCCTCCAGGGCCCGGTCGGCCTCCTCCTCGGTGTGCACCTCGACCAGCGGGGTCATGCCCAGCGACTCGATGCGGTCGAGCAGGCCGGTGAGCACCTTCTGCTCCAGCGCCGCGACGATCAGCAGCACCAGGTCCGCGCCGTACGCGCGCGCCTCGTGCACCTGATACGACGAGCAGACGAAGTCCTTGCGCAGCACCGGGATGCCGATGCGGGCCCGCACCGCGGCCAGGTCGTCCAGGGAGCCGCCGAACCAGCGGCCCTCGGTCAGCACGCTGACCGCGCGGGCGCCGCCCGCCTCGTACTCCGCCGCAAGCTCGGCCGGGTCGGGGATCTCCGCCAGCGCACCCTTGCTGGGCGACGAGCGCTTCACCTCGGCGATCACGCCCACGCCCGCGCGGCGCAGGGCCGCGTACGCGTCGAGCGGTGGCGCGGCCGCCGCCGCGCGCTTCTTGATCTCGTCCATGGAGACCAGGCGCTCCCGCGCCTCGACGTCCTCACGGACCCCCGCGATGATCTCGTCGAGCACGCTGCCGCCGTGGTCTCGCATCGATGCGCTCGGGGCCGGCTCGCCTGGCTCCATGCTGCTCAGCTCGTCGGATGCCATGGGCAGATGCTAGGCACCCGCCACTCGCGCAAGGTGAACGGGGTATGGCGTGCCTCACCTGATGGGCTAGTGCATAATGCCGCACCCGGTGGCGGACCGTCGACGCTCCCCTGGCAGCGGGTGGACGCTCAGCCGCGCGGCGGCACCGGTCCGGGGGATTCATTCATCCCATCGCGGCGGCACGTTCCGCACGAACTGGGCCAGCCGCGGGCCGTGCTCGACCCGGGCCCGGGTCGGGTCGGCGGCGATGCGCCGCACCAGCTCGCGGATGCCCGCCGCGTCGTCCCCGGCCACCAGCAGCAGGTTGCCGGTGCCCCGCCCGCGCAGCAGCGCCGCGTCGGCCACCACCGCGACCTCGCCGAACACCTCGCGCAGGGTGGCCGCCTGGCGGCGGGCGAAGGTCAGCGGCGCCACGTCCATGACGTTGGCCAGATACCACCCGCCCGGCCGCAGCGTCCGGCGCGCCGCCCGCGCGAACTCGACCGTGGTCACGTGCGCCGGCACCTTCGCACCGGTGAAGATGTCCGCGACGATCACGTCCACCGCGGCCGGCTCGGCCTGCTCCAGCGCCGCCCGGGCGTCGGCGACCAGCAGCTCGACGCCGTCGGCGTCGACCGGCAGCCGGGTGGTGACCAGCTCGGCCAGCGCCCGGTCCAGCTCCACCACGGTCTGCCGGCTGCCCGGCCGCATCGCCGCCAGGCAGCGCGGCAGGGTCATCGCTCCCCCGCCCAGGTGCAGCACGTCCAGCGGCCCCGCCGGGCACACCGCGTCGATGACGTCGGCGAAGCGGCGGATGTAGTCGAACGCGATCAGCGTCGGGTCGTTCAGGTTGACGTGCGACTGGGCGGTGCCGTTGAGCCGCAGCAGCCATGCGTCGGGCAGGTCGGGGTCGGGGATCAGCTCGGCGGTGCCGGTGTCCACCCGCACGATCAGCGCCCGGTCAGACCCGCGCATCATCGGTGAGGTCCTCGCCCCGGTCCAGCGCGTCCCACAGGTCCCGGGTGTCCTCGGCCCGCGGGGCCTTCGCGGCGGTGCGCCGGGCATGGTCGCCGGAGCGCCGCCAGTACCAGACCGCGACCACGCCCGCGGCCAGCGCCAGCAGCAGCGGCCGCACCCAGGACACCGAGCCCCCCGGCACGAACCACAGCAGCACCAGCACCGCCAGCCCGCCCAGGACCATCATCCGGGTACGCCGCACGGCAGCGCCGCGCGTCGCGTCCTCGCCGCGCGGGCCGCCGGCGTCCGCCCGGTCGGCGGGGGTGTGCGGTGCGCTCATCGGGCGGCCTGCAGGGTCTGAGCGGTGGCGATGGCGGCCAGCACCGCCATCGCCTTGTTACGGGTCTCCAGCTCCTCGAACGCCGGGTCCGAGTCGGCCACCACGCCCGCCCCGGCCTGCACGTACGCCGTGCCGCCGCGCAGCAGGGCGGTGCGGATCGCGATCGCCATGTCCAGGTCGCCGCCGAAGCCGAAGTAGCCGACGGTGCCGCCGTACAGGCCGCGCCGGGTCGGCTCCAGCTCCTCGATGATCTCCATCGCGCGCACCTTCGGCGCGCCCGACAGCGTGCCCGCCGGGAACGTCGCAGCCAGCGCGTCCAGCGCCGTGCAGTCCTCGCGCAGCTCGCCGACCACGGTCGACACGATGTGCATGACGTGGCTGTAGCGCTCCACCATGGCGAACTCCGGCACCTCGACCGTGCCCGCGCGCGACACCCGGCCCAGGTCGTTGCGGCCCAGGTCGACGAGCATGACGTGCTCGGAGCGCTCCTTCGGGTCGGCGATCAGCTCCGCGGCCAGCGCGGCGTCGGCCTCCGGCGACTCGCCACGCGGGCGGGTGCCCGCGATCGGGTGCAGCAGGCCGCGGCGTACCCCGTCGTCGCCCTTGGTGATCTTGACGTGGGCCTCGGGGGACGAGCCGACGATGTCGAAGTCGTCGAAGCGCAGCAGGTACATGTACGGGCTCGGGTTGGTCGCCCGCAGCACCCGGTAGATGTCCAGCGGGTCGGCGTCGGTCTTCGTCTCGAAGCGCTGCGACACCACGATCTGGAAGCAGTCGCCCGCCCGGATCGCCTCCTTGGCCACCTCCACCGCCTTGCCGAACTCCCCGGCCGGGGTGCGCGACACCAGCTCCGTCGGGCGCACCCGGTTGACCGTGGAGATCATCGGCGGGGTGGGCCGGGACAGCGCCGTCGTCATCGCGTCCAGCCGGCCGATCGCGTGGTGGTATGCCGCCGCGACCTGCTCGTCGTCGGCGTGCTCGGGCAGCACCGCGTTGGCGACCACGATCGCCTGGCCCAGGTAGTGGTCCAGCACCACCAGGTCGGTGGCGAGGAACAGCCCCAGCTCCGGCACGTGCAGGTCGTCCTCGGCCAGCTGCGGCAGCCGCTCGAACCGGCGCACCAGGTCGTACGACAGGAAGCCGACCAGTCCCCCGGTCAGCGGCGGCAGGTCCTCGTCGCCCGCGTCGGAGCCGGTCAGCGCGGCGACGGTCTCCCGCAGCACCGCGACCGGGTCGCCGGTGGCCGGCACGCCGTCCGGCGGGCTGCCCAGCCAGTGCGCCTGCCCGTCCCGCTCGGTCAACGTGGCCAGGCTGCGCACCCCGATGAAGGAGTAGCGCGACCACGCCGTGCCCGCCGCGCCCGCGCCCTGCTCCGCCGACTCCAGCAGGAACGTGCCCGGCCCGCCGGCGAGCTTGCGGTACACCCCCACCGGCGTCTCGGCGTCGGCCAGCAGCCGGCGCGACACCGGCACCACCCGCCGGTGCGCGGCCCGGGCCCGGAAACCGGCCAGGTCGGGACTGACCGCCCCGCTGCTCGCCGCGATGCTCATGCCGTCAACTCCTGCCGGTGCGCCGTGTCGATGCTGATCGCGAGCTCGTCGGTGAAACACGTCCGGGTGCCGGTGTGGCAGGCCGGACCGACCTGGTCCACGCTCACCAGCAGCGCGTCGCCGTCGCAGTCCAGCGCCACGGCCTTGACGAACTGGTGGTGGCCGGAGGTCTCGCCCTTCACCCAGTACTCCCCCCGGCTGCGCGACCAGTAGGTGGCCCGCCCCGTGGACAGCGTGCGGCGCAGCGCCTCGTCGTCCATCCACGCCAGCATCAGCACCTCACCGGTGTCGAACTGGCGCACCACCGCCGCGACGAGCCCGTCGCGGTCGCGCTTCAGACGGGCCGCGATCCCCGGATCCAGCTGCTCGGTCCCTGACACACCGGAATTCTCCCTCACGCGCGATCACATCGCCCCGCCGGTGCGGCGACCGTCTCACCTGTTGCCCGAAGATCGCCCGACTTGCCAGGCACCTGTGCGTATCTTGGGCGCCCTTACCACCATGTGCCAGGCAAGTCGAGTGATCGAGGTGGCCCCGGTCACAGTTTCGCCCGCTGGTATGAAGCGCGAACGGCAGGCCCGGCGGTACGTTGACCCGCATCTACGCGAGCGCCCCGTCGTGGGCGCTGTCCCCCACCGCGAGAGCCGAGGTTCGCATGACCAACCCCCACTTCGCCCCGCTGCCGCCCCGCATCCCGACGTTCATCCCGCCGGTGCCGCCCCAGCCCGCCGCGCCCGAGGCCGAGACCGAGACCGAGCCGACCCTCCAGCTGAGCCCGCAGGAGCAGGCCGCCCTGCTGGAGAACACCAGTGAGCTGCCGTTGGTGACCCCGGTGGTACGCACCGACGAGCCCCCGGCCGAGACCGACGCCGACGCGGTGGACGCCGAGGCCGACGGCACCGGCTTGCCTGAGCCAGCGGCGGGCGACGACGCGCCCGAGGCCGGGGCAGACGACGAAGACACCCTTGACGCCGAGGCCGAGACCGACACCCCTGAGGCCGAGGCCGACGACGAGAACGGCCCCGAGGCCGAGGCCGACGACGAGAACGGCCCCGAGGCCGAGGCCGGCGACGAGAACGTTCCCGAGGCCGAGGCGGAGGAGGCGCTCGACGCGGAGGCGGACGCCGACGACATCCCGGAGGCCTATGCCGACGACACCCCGGCGGCTGAGACCGACGACGCTCCGGAGGCTGAGGCCGACGACGAATCCCCTGAAGCCGAGGCGGAGGACACCGTCGACGCTGAGGCCCAGGCCGACGGCCCCCCGGACGCCGAGGCCGCTGCGGAGGGCTCCCCGGACACCGAAGCGGTGACCGACGAGGGGCCCGAAGCCGAGGCTGACGAGGTGCCGAGCGCGGAAGCGGACGACGAGGACGCGCCGGAGGCGACCGCCGACGACCTGGACGTCGCCGAGGCTGAGGTCGACGACGCGGAGTCGCCCGAGGCCGGGGCCGACACGCACGCCTCGCCCGAGGCCGGGGCCGACACGGAGGACTCACCTGAGGCGGCGGCCGATGGCGCGGACGCTCCGGAAGCCGAAGGCGACGCTGCCTACACCCCCGCAGCGGAAACCGGTGCTCCCGAGTCCGTCGAAGCGACAGCCGACGAGGTGGACACTGCCGGGGCCGACGTCGACGGCGCTTTCGGAGCCGAGGCTGACGAGGACGACGCGCCCGGGTCGGAGGCCGGATACGAGCAGTCGCCCGAGGCTGAGGCCGAAGAGGCAGCGGCTCCGGAGGCTGAGGCCGACGCGGCGGCGACCGCCGAGTACGAAGCCGACGTCGAGGATGCCCCGCTGACCACGGCCGAGGACACGGCGACCCTCGACGCGGCTAGCGAGAACGCGGCGACCCTCCACGCGCAGGACGAGGACGTGGCGAGCCTGGACGCCGAGGCCGAGGACGTGGTGGTCCTCGACGCGGAGGCCGATGGCGACCACGCACCCGAGGCCGCGGCCGAGGTGGCGGGCGACGGTGACGGCGAGGCCGGCGAGGCGATCGACGCGCAGGCTGACGGGGACGAGACGCCTGGGGGCGACGTAGCGGGGACGCCGGACGCGCAGGCCGTGGCCGACGCGCCGGAGGCCGAGGGCGGCGACGCACCGGAGGCCGAGGTCGGCGACGCGCCGGAGGCCGAGTCTGCGTACCTGCTCGGGGTGACGTCCGAAGAGGATGCCCCGGCGGCCGACGCCGATGACGTGGTGGACGCGGAGATGGAGCTGGACACCCCGGCCGGCACGGCCGTCGCGGAAGCCGCACCGGAGGCGGCCGCCGTGGACGCCGACGAGACGGAGGACGTGGACGTCGAGCTGGTGGCGCCGACGGCGACCGCGCTGCGGCCGGGCGACGTGGCCGAGACGGCCATCGCGGTGTGGGAGCCGGACCAGGCGCAGCGGTTCCGGGACGCGTGGCGCGAGGTGCAGACCCGGTTCGTGGACGAGCCGGAGGCGGCGCTGAACGACGCGCAGGGCCTGGTCAACGCGGCGGTGGCTGCGCTGGCTGCTTCGCTGCTGGCCGAGCAGGGTGACCTCGACCCGCGCCAGGGCACGGATTCGGCCGACACCGAGGCGATGCGGATCGCGATGCGGGGCTACAAGAACTTCCTCGAGCGCGTACTGGCTCTCTGACACATCGTGCCCGCCGCGCGTCCCGCTCCGGGGCGCGCGGCGGCGCCGTCTTCACCGACCCACGGCGAAGATCGATCGGACGAAGATCGCCGTTTCGGGTCGGAATCTGCGGTCACACTCCACTTTCTGACCCGAACCCGCGATCTTGACCTGGCCCGCCGGCCGCAGGGCCCCGCCAGGCCGCCAGGCCCGCTGAGCCGGGCTGACCAGCCAGCCCCGGCACGCGCACCAGCCTCCCTGAAAAGCGCCGCTTGACCGGTGACAGCCTCGACCTTAGCTTGTATTTCATCAGCGTTGAATTTCAGCGAAGGGACCGCCCATGACATCCGCGATCGAGGTCGCCGACCTCGTCGTACACCGGGGAGCCAGGCCGGTGCTGCACGGCCTGAGCTGCACGATCCCGGAGGGCAGCGTGACCGGCCTGCTGGGCCCGTCCGGCAGCGGCAAGACCACGCTGATGCGCGCGATCGTCGGCGTCCAGGTGGTGCGCTCCGGCACGGTGACCGTGCTCGGCCACCCCGCGGGCGACGCGAAGCTGCGGCAGCGGATCGGCTACCTCACGCAGGCCCCCAGCGTGTACGCCGACCTGACCGTCCGCGAGAACGCCCGCTACTTCGCCGCGCTCTACGGGCTCGGCGCGGCCGAGGCCGACGCGGCGGTGCGCGACGTGGGCCTGGCCGACGCCGCGGGTCAGCTGGTCGGCAACCTGTCCGGCGGGCAGCGCAGCCGGGCCTCGCTGGCCTGCGCGATCGTCAGCAAGCCGAAGGTGCTGATCCTGGACGAGCCCACCGTCGGCCAGGACCCGGTGCTGCGCGACGAGCTGTGGGCGCAGTTCCGCGGCCTGGCCGAGGCGGGTTCGACGCTGGTCGTGTCCAGCCACGTGATGGACGAGGCGAACCGCTGCGACCGGCTGCTGCTGATCCGCGAGGGTTCGCTGATCGCCGACGACACCCCTGCCGCGGTCAAGGCCGCCGCCGGCACGGACGATCTGGACCAGGCCTTCCTCACCCTGATCCGGCGCCGGGAGACGGCCGTGCCCGCTCCCCGCTCCGGCGGCGCCGACAGCGAGGTCCCGGCATGATCCTGCTGCACACGACCGGCCGCATCCTGCGCCAGCTGCGCCACGACCGCCGCACCGTGGCGATGCTGGTGGCGGTGCCGACGCTGCTGCTCACCCTGCTGTACTTCATGTACCAGGAGTCGGAGTTCGTCTTCGACCGGATCGCCCTGATCATGCTGGGCGTCTTCCCCTTCGTGATCATGTTCCTGATCACCAGCATCGCGATGCTCCGCGAGCGCACCACCGGCACGCTGGAGCGGCTGCTCACCACCCCGCTGCGCAAGACCGACCTGCTGTTCGGGTACGGGCTGGCGTTCGGGCTGGCCGCCGCGCTGCAGGCCGCCGTCGCCGCCGCGCTGGCGTACCTGCTGCTCGATCTGGACACCCGGGGAGCGGCCGGCTACGTCATCCTGATCGCCGTCGCGAACGCCGTGCTGGGCATGGCGCTCGGGCTGCTGGCCAGCGCGTTCGCCAAGACGGAGTTCCAGGCGGTGCAGTTCATGCCGGTGATCGCGGTGCCGCAGCTGCTGCTGTGCGGGCTGTTCGTGCCGCGCGACGCGATGGCGGGCTGGCTGCAGGCGGTCAGCGACGCGCTGCCGCTGACCTATGCGGTCGAGGCGCTGCAGGAGGTGGGCGCGCACGCGGAGCCGACCGGCACCATGTGGCGCGACTTCGCGATCGTGGCCGGGGCGGTGGTGGTCGCGCTGGTCGCCGCGGCGGGCACGCTGCGGCGGCGTACCCCCTGATCGGCCGCGGCCGCGCGGTCCGGGAGAATCGACGAGGGACAGACGATCATCGGCCCGTCCTCCGCCGCCGTCGGCGGCCGGAGGGCGGGCCGCGTCCCTTACGGACCTGGGCCCGCCCGCCGCACCGGGGCGCGGGGCCACCTCGCCGCGGGAGTACAGATGAAGCGCAGCCGCACCGGCCGCCGGCCGGGCAACCCCGACACCCGCGAGGCGATCGTGGCCGCGGCGCGGCGGCTGTTCGTGGAGAAGGGCTTCGACGCGGCGACGATGCGCGCCATCGCGGCCGAGGCCGAGGTGGACCCGGCGCTGGTGCACCACTACTTCGGCACCAAGGAGCAGCTGTTCGTCAGCGTCATGCAGTTCCCGATGGCGCCGTCGGAGATGATCGGCGAGGTCACCGCGGGCGGGGCCGAGCAGGCCGGGACCCGGCTGGTACGCCTGTTCGTGACCATCTGGGACTCGCCCGTCGGCGCGATCGGGGCGTCGGTGATCCGCACCGCGATGAGCAACGACCTGAGCATGCGGCTGCTGCGCGAGTTCCTGACCACGCAGATCCTGCGCCGGGTCCAGGCTGACCTGGGGCTCGACCCGGCGCAGGCGCCGCTGCGCGCGTCGCTGGTGGCCAGCCAGATCGCCGGGCTGGCCATGATGCGCTACATCATGAAGCTCGAACCGCTGGCCTCGCTGCCGGCGGAGCAGGTGGTGGCCGCGGTGGGCCCGACCCTGCAGCGCTACATCACCGGCGAGCTTGGCGGCTCCGGCTCCGCGACGCCGTAGCCCGCCGCGTCACATCACCGGCGAGCTGGACGGCTCGGGTTCGGCGGCCGCGTAGTCGTCGGCGTCGACGTCGGCCAGGTGCCCGGTCGGGCACTCCAGCCGCACCTCGGCCACGTCCATGCGGTAGAGCCGGAAGCCGCGCCCGACGTCGAGCAGGTCGCTGACCGGGTTGGCCGCGGCGAACTCCAGCGCGGCGGCCCTGGCCTCGACGTCCGCCAGCGCGGTCGCCCAGCCGGAGATCCACACGCGAGCGCCGCGCGACTCGCCGATGGCGAGCACCACCGCGGTGTCGTCGTCGCCCTCGCGCGGGCGCAGCGCGGTGTCGAGCCGGCCGCCCTCGCGGCACAGCAGCAGCGGCCGTCCCTCCTGGTCGGTCGCGTGACGCACCCGGTACGGGCTGGAGTGGTACGGGACCTGCGCGACACCGGGCAGGCGGCCCGCGGCCAGGGTTCGGGCGATCTGGGCGGGGTGCGGCACGGCGTACCTCCAACATCGGTTAGGGTTACCTACGTTAGGTGAGCCTAACCTATAACCGTTGGACGTTGGAGGCACCCTCGTGAACCAGTCGCGGCCCAAGGCGAAGCTGTCCCGGGCGCTCGGCATCCCGCTGACCCGCAAGTGCGTCAAGTACTTCGAGCGCCGGCCCTTCCCGCCGGGCGTGCACGGCCGCGCCCGCAAGAAGCCCTCCGACTACCAGGTCCGCCTGCTGGAGAAGCAGCGCCTGCGCCACCAGTACTTCATCAGCGAGACCCAGCTGCGCAACCAGTTCGACAAGGCCGCGCGCGGCGCGGGCAAGACCGGCGAGAGCCTGCTGGTCGCGCTGGAGTGCCGATTGGACGCGCTGGTGCTGCGGGCCGGCTTCGCCCGCAGCGTCTACCAGGCCCGCCAGGCCGTGGCGCACGGGCACATCGCCGTCGACGGGCAGAAGGTGGACCGCCCGTCGTACCGGGTCAAGCCCTGGCAGACCATCACGGTCCGCGAGCGCAGCCGCACCAAGCCGCCGTTCCAGATCGCCGCCGCCGGCGCCCACCTCGACGGCCCCACGGCCCCCTACCTCGAGGTCAGCCTCGCCGACCTGCGCGCCACCCTCACCCGCGAGCCGATCCGCAGCGAGATCCCGGTCATCTGCGACGAGCAGCTCGTCGTCGAGTTCTACTCCCGCTGACGCCCCACACCGGGCTCAAGATCGCGTCGATCTTGCGCGAACTGTTGGGGATATGCCCGGAAGGGGCGTGTCGTACCCACAGTTCGCGCAAGATCGACGCGGGGTAGGGCGGGCGGGCGGGTCAGCGGGTTTGTTCGAGCCAGCTGGCGTAGAGCTTGGCGTAGATGGAGTCGGGGTCCTTGACGAGGTTGTCGTGGGGGCCGCGTTGGACCACGACGCCCTTGTCGACGACGAGGACCTCGTCGGCGGACTGGGCGGTGGAGAGACGGTGGGCGATGGCGACCGTGGTGCGGCCGCGGGTCACCGCGTCGAGGGTGCGCTGGAGGCGGACCTCGGTGGCGGGGTCGACGGCGCTGGTGGCCTCGTCGAGGACCAGCAGGTCGGGGTCGGCGACGTAGGCGCGGACCAGGGCGACGAGCTGGCGCTCGCCGACGCTGAGGGCCTCGCCGCGCTCGCCGACGGGCGTCTGCAGGCCGTGGGCCAGGGTCTGCACCCAGTCGAGCAGGCCCAGCTCGGTGAAGGCGCGCTCGAGGTCGGCGTCGGACAGGTCGGGGCGGGCGAAGCGCACGTTCTCGGCGATGGTGGCGTCGAACAGGAAGCCGTCCTGGGGGACCATGACCACGCGGCTGCGCAGCGAGGCGAAGCGCACGTCGGTCAGCGGCGTGCCGGACAGCAGCACGCGGCCCTCGCTCGGGTCCATCAGGCGGGTCAGCAGCTTGGCGAACGTGGTCTTGCCGCTGCCGGTCTCGCCGACCACCGCGACCCGGGTCTTCGCCGCGATGTGCAGGTCCACGTCGTGCAGCACGCGCGGGCCGGGCGCGCCGTCGGCGGGGTAGCTGAAGCTGACGTGCTCGAAGCTCACGTCCAGCGGGCCGGCCGGCAGGTCGACGCCGTGCTCGGCCGGGTCGGCCACGTCGGGTTCGAGGTCGGCGACGTCCAGCAGCCGCCGCCAGCCGGCGACCGCGTTCTGGGCCTCGTTGAGGACCTCGGTGGCGATCTGCACCGGCTGGATGAACAGCGTCACCAGGAACAGGTACGCGGTCATCTCGCCGAGCGTGATCTCGCCCGCCACGCCGAGCTTCACGCCGAACACCACCACCGCGGCCAGCGCCACCGCGGCCGCGATCTCGCCGGTGGAGAAGCTGGTCACGCTGATGCGCATGGCGCGGCGCTGGGCGTGCTGGTAGTCGTCGATGGTCTCGGACAGCTTCGCGCCGCTGCGGCCGGAGATGCCGTACGCCCGGATCACCGACGCGCCGACCACGGACTCGGAGATGGCGCCGAGCATGACGCCGATGCGCCGCCGGCTCTCCTGGTACGCCCCCGCGAGCCGCTTCTGGAACGACTTGATCACGATCACCGCGGGCACGAACGCGGCCAGCACCACCAGCGTGAGCTGCCACGAGTAGACGGCCATGACGATCAGGGTGACCACCAGCTGGCCGCCGTTGACCATGAGGATCACGCCGCCCCACTGGATGAACTGCGTGATCGAGTCGACGTCGCTGGTCACCCGGGACACCATGGTGCCCCGCCGCTCGGACTGCTGGTGCAGCATCGACAGGTCGTGGATGTGGCGGAAGGTGCGCACCCGCATGTTGGCCAGCGCCGTCTCGCTGACCGTGAACAGCCGCCGCATCATGAAGTACCCGCAGGTCGTGGTGATCACGAGGATCCCCGCGGTGATCGCCACGACGGTCGCGATGACGCCCATGTCGAGCTGCCCGGTCTGCACGCCGAGGCCCTTGTCGATGCCCTGCTGCACGGCGACCGGCACGGCGGCCCGGCCGATCATCGCGACCAGCGCCAGCCCCAGCGTGCCCGCCAGGCCCGCCTTCAGCTCCGGCGACAGCGCGAACCCGCGCCGGAACGTCGCCCACGCCGACTCGTGCCGGCCCTCCGTGATAGCCCCCGTACTCACGCCGCCACCTCGCCGTGCTCGGCGCCGGCGCGCGCCATGGATCGCTCGCTCACGCCGCCACCTCCTCTTCCTCCGTGATCGCGGCCGCGTCGCCGTCGGCGTCGTAGACGTGCTCGCGCTCGCGCTCCTCCTCGGCCTTCTCGTACGCCGTGACCAGGTCGATGTATCCCGGCACGGTGGCCAGCAGCTCCTCGTGCGTGCCGTGCGCGACCACACGGCCGGCCTCGATGTAGACGACCTCGTCGGCCAGCGCGATGGTGGCCCGGCGGTACGCCACCACCAGGATCGTGGTGGCCTGCGCCGAGCCGCGCAGCGAGGCGAGGATGCGGGCCTCCACCCGCGGGTCGACGGCGCTGGTGGCGTCGTCGAGCACGAGCAGCCGCGGCTGCCCGGCCAGGGCGCGGGCCAGGGTGAGCCGCTGGCGCTGGCCGCCCGACAGCGAGGTGCCGCGCTCGCCGAGCTGCGTGTCGAGCTCGGCGGGAAGCCGCGCGACGAAGGCGTCGGCCTGGGCCGTGGCCAGCGCGTGGCGCACCTGGACGTCGTCGATGCCGGGCCGGTCCAGCGCGACGTTGCCGCGCACGGTGTCGTCGAAGACGAACGCGATCTGGGGCACCAGCGCCACCGTGTCGGCCAGCGCCGCCGACGTCAGCTCGCGGGCGTCGACGCCGTCGAGGCCCACCCGGCCGGCGTCCG
This sequence comes from Catellatospora sp. NPDC049609, assembly GCF_040675365.1. Lineage (NCBI taxonomy): Bacteria > Bacillati > Actinomycetota > Actinomycetes > Micromonosporales > Micromonosporaceae > Catellatospora > Catellatospora sp. NPDC049609. The sequence goes on from NZ_JBFAOU010000023.1 coordinate 17,399, forward strand.
GGTCGAGCAGCCGGGCCGCCAGCGTGGCGATGGTCGACTTGCCGGAGCCGGTCGGCCCGACCAGGGCGACCGTCCGCCCGGCGGGCACGGTGAAGGTGACGTCGCGCAGCACCGGCTGGCCGGGCTCGTACGCGAAGTCGACGTTGTCGAAGCGCAGTTGCGCGGCTCCCGCGCCGGGCAGCGCCTCGGTGCCGTACGGCATCTGCCCGGTGGAGCGCAGCACCCGCTCCACGCGGTCCCAGCCGGCCACCGAGCGGGGCAGGTCGCCCAGCACCCAGCCGATCGCCCGCACCGGGAACGCCAGCACGGTGAACAGGAACGTGACCTGCACCAGCTGCTGCAGCTCGATCGCCCCGGCGTCCAGCCGCCACGCGCCGACCAGCAGCGCGAGCAGCGTGCCGAGGAACGGCAGCGACTCCATCAGCGGGTCGAACAGGCCGCGCAGCCGGCCGACGCTGATCAGCGCGTCGCGCAGCTCGCCCGCGCGCCGGGCGAAGCGCTGCGTCTCCAGCTCCTCGCGGCCCATCGTCTTGACCACCAGCGCGCCGTCGAAGCTCTCGTGCGCGATGGTGGCCACCTCGGCCCGCATGTGCTGGGCGCGGGCCTGGCGCGGGGCCATCCGCCGGGAGAAGATCACGTTCATCACGAACAGCACCGGGAAGACCACCAGGCCGACCAGGGCCAGCGCCCAGTCGATGGCGAACAGCACGGTCACCGCGACGAACAGCATGAAGACGGTGCCGACCGCGAACGGCAGCGGCGCCACCGGGAACCAAGCCGCCTCGACGTCGGAGTTGGCGTTGGACAGCAGCGTGCCGGTGGGGTGGCGCTGGTGCCAGGACAGCGGTAGCTGCAGGTAGCGGCGGGTCACCTCGTGGCGGTAGCGGGCCTGCAGCGCGAACTGCATGAACCCGGCGCCCAGCCGGCGGCCGAAGATGCCGACCACCCGGCCGAGGCCCATCGCGATCAGCACCGTCGCGCCCAGCGCCACCGCGCCCGTGGTCACGTCCCCGCCGCTGGTGGCCGGGGCGACCAGCGTCTCCACGATCCAGCCGATGACCATCGCCTGGCCGATGACCAGCCCGCCGAACAGGCAGCTGCCCACCACGGCCAGCGTGAACCGGCGCGGTTCGTCGCGGATGCCGCGCCACATCACGCGGGCGCCCCGGGCCAGCACGTCACGCCCGGTGATCTCCGGTTTTGCCCCGGCCTCTTCCCCTGCCACTAGCACCCCGTTGTCAGGTCGGTAAGTAATTAGCTTGGCTTCCTATCCTTACCGAAAGGAACTATCCCAGGCGAGCGGGTATGCCCTGTGCCGGGCGTCACACCGCCGCCCGCATACGTAGGATCGCCGACATGACCCGGTACGCCTTCGCCGAAAGGCTAGCCCTGGCCGACCTGATGGCCGAGGTCGGACCCGACGCGCCCACCCTCTGCGGTGACTGGACGGCGCGCGACCTGCTGGCCCACCTGCTGCTGCGGGAGCGCCGGCTCGACGCGGCCGCGGGCATCCTGATCAAGCGGCTCGCCGGGCGCACCGAGCGGGTGCAGCGGCAGATCGCGGCGGGCGACTTCGACGAGCTGCTGGCGCAGCTGCGCAAGCCGCCACGGTGGAGCCCCGCCGGGCTGGCCCCGCTGGACGAGCTGATCAACCTGTCCGAGATGTTCGTCCACCACGAGGACGTACGCCGCGCCGCCGCGGGCTGGGTGCCGCGCAAGCTGGACCCCGGCCTGTCCCGGGCGCTGTGGACGCAGGCGCGGCGGCGCGCGTCGCTGGTGCTGCGCCGCTACCCCGTGCAGGTGCGGGTGATCGCGCCGGGCCACGGCACCGTGGTCACCGGCCGGCCGGGCACCCACCCGGTCAACCTCACCGGCGAGCCGGGCGAATTGCTGATGTTCCTGTTCGGCCGCCAGCGGCACGCGCGCGCGAGCCTGGACGGGATCCCGGAACACACCGCGCGGCTGCGGGCGGCCCGGCTCGGCGCCTGAGCCGCCGACCCGGCGCTGAATCATCCTTCAGGCGGGGTCAGAAAGATCTTCCCGAGGGGTTCCCCGTATCCCCTAGCAGCATTACCCTTCGGTAACACCCAAGTTAACGTGTCCCCCGTCACTCTTGCCTACCCCCGAGGCGGCCTGACTCATGACTATCAACGTGCCTTACCGGTCTATTCCGGACATGTTCCTGCAGCGAGTCGCGGCCACGCCCGACGCGCACGCCTTCGGCGGCCCCGACGCCAACGACGCTCCGGTCTGGTACACCTGGACCCAGATCGCCGACCGCGCCAAGGCGATCGCCGCCGGCCTCACCACGCTGGGTGTCGGCCGCGAGGACCGGGTCGCCGTCCTGGCCAACACGCGCCTCGACTGGATCGTCGCGGACCTCGGCATCATGTGCTCGGGTGCGGCCACCACCACCGTGTACCCGACCACCGAGCCCGAGGACGCCTGCTTCATCGTGGCCGACTCCGGCTCGAAGGTGCTCATCGCCGAGAACGCCGCGCAGGCGGCGAAGATGAACCCGGCCGCCGTCCCGGCGCTGACCCACGTCGTGCTGATCGACGGCGCGGCCGACCCCGCGGCGGCGATCCCGCAGCTCACCCTGGCCGACCTGGAGAAGCGCGGCGCCGAGGTGCTGGCGGGCCGGCCCGGCCTGGTGGACGAGCTGGTCGGCGCGATCGAGCCGGACGGCCTGGCCACCCTGATCTACACCTCGGGCACCACCGGCCGCCCGAAGGGCGTGGAGCTGCTGCACCGCGGCTGGTGCTGGGAGGGCGTCGCCCAGTCCGACGTGGGCGTGCTGCTCCCCAGCGACCTGCAGTTCCTGTGGCTGCCGCTGTCGCACTCGTTCGGCAAGACGCTGATCTGCGGCATCATCCACGTCGGCGTGCCGACGTACGTCGACGGCCGGGTCGAGAAGATCATCGACAACCTGAGCCTGATCAAGCCGACCCTGATGTGCGCCGCGCCGCGCATCTTCGAGAAGGTCTACAACAAGGTCGTCACCCAGGCCACCTCGGCCGGCGGCCTCAAGGCGAAGATCTTCGGCTGGGCGCTGCGGGTCGGCCGCGAGCGGGTCGCCCTGGAGCAGGCGGGCAAGCCGGTGCCCAGCGGCCTGATGCGCAAGTACGGCATCGCGCACAAGCTGGTCTTCAGCAAGCTGCACGCGCGCCTGGGCGGCAACATCCGCTACATGGTGTCCGGCTCGGCCGCGCTGTCGGTGCCGATCGCGGAGTTCTTCGCCGCGGCGGGTCTACCCATCTCCGAGGGCTACGGCCTGACCGAGTCCAGCGCCGGCAACTTCGTCAACCGGCCCGGCCAGCTGAAGATCGGCACGGTCGGCCAGCCGCTCGGCGACCTCGAGGTGCGCATCGACAGCGACGGCGAGGTGCTGCTGCGCGGCGCCCCGGTGATGCGCGGCTACCACAACCTGCCCGAGGAGACCGCGAACTCGTTCACCGAGGACGGCTTCTTCCGCACCGGCGACATCGGCGAGCTGGACGCCGAGCAGTACCTCAAGATCACGGACCGGAAGAAGGACCTGGTCAAGACGTCCGGCGGCAAGTACATCGCGCCGAGCCACATCGAGGGCCTGTTCAAGGCGCTGTGCCCGTACACCTCGCAGGTGCTGGTCATCGGCAACGCCCGCAACTACTGCTCGATGCTGGTGACCCTCGACCCCGAGGCGATCGTCGGCTGGGCCGTGGGCACCCCGCTGGAGGGCCGCCCGTACGCCGAGATCGTCAGCTCGCCCGAGGCCACGGCCATGGTGAGCGGCCACGTGGACGAGCTGAACGCGAAGCTCAACCGCTGGGAGACCATCAAGAAGTTCACCATCCTGCCGCGCGACCTGACGATCGAACATGGGGAGATCACCCCCTCGATGAAGCTGAAGCGACGCACGGTGGAGACCAATTTCGCCCCCGAGATCGAGAGAATGTACGAGGGTTCCCTCGTCGAAATCTGATCCGGCGGGGATCTCGATCCCACGAGTGAGGTACGTAGGGGCGGCCACAAGCCGCCCCTACGTTTGTGCCCACTCCCTTGGTCGTCCGACTTGCCTGGCAAGTGGGCGTATCTTGGGCGCGCTTCCGCCCCGTTGCCTGGCAAGTCGGACGATCAAGGGGGCCGCGGAGGGATGCGGCGGGGTCAGCTGCCGTCGCGGAGGTCGGCGAGGCGGCCGGGGGTCAGCGTCGCGTGGTCGAAGACGACGGTGCAGCCGTCGCCGACCGGGGACTGCGCCTCCACGCCGATCAGCGGCGGGCCCGCGTCGGGGCCGAGGCTGAAGTAGCGCACCAGCTGCCACCGCCGCCCGTCGGAGCTGCTGTGGAAGGCCCACGCCGGGCCGACGCGGGCCGCGCGCAGCCACACCGTGTCGCCGTCGACCGGCCAGGAGTTCGCGTCGTCGGAGTCGCCGCGAGTGATCACGGTGACGATGGTGTTCTCGCCCGCCGGGGAGCGCTCGAAGCACAGCTTGGCCCAGTGCCGCTCGCCGGCCCAGACCAGCAGCACGCCGGCGTCGTACTTCTCGGCGAAGTCCACCCTGGCGCGCACGGCGTAGGTGAAGTCGCCCTCGGGCGCGGCGGTCAGAGCACGGGGCGCGTTGAGCACCGGCGGCGCGGCCGGGTCACCGGGGTCGACGAACATGTCGGTGCGCGGCCCGGCCGCCACCGACAGCACGCCGCCCGCGAGGTGCCAGGACGCCGGTTCCGCCTGCCAGCGCAGGGCGAGTCCACCCAGGGTCAGATCCATCGGCGCATTATGTCCCACCCGCGGCAAGGCGTGGTCCCCACGCCCGCCCCGCCGCCGCCCGCAGTGCTGCTCCCGCGCTCCCGTTTTGCCATCGACGCTGGCCTATCTGGATGAGGATTTGCGGATCGACTTCATTCAGATAGGCCAACGTCTATGAAAAGAGCGGAGCGGCGTCCCGGTCCACCGTTCAGGCGATCAGGGCGGGCTCGCTCCACTGCGGACGGCCGGTGCGGTCGAGGTCGTAGCGGGCGGCCGCGATCCGGCGTACCCCCTCGACCAGCTCGGGCACGGGCTGGGTGAAGGGCAGGCGGATGAACCGTTCGAGGGTGCCGTCGACGCCGAAGCGGGGGCCGGGCGCGAGGCGTACGCCCAGCGGCTCCACCGCGCGGGCCAGCGCGCTGGAGACTGGGCCGTCCAGCTCGGCCCAGAGCGTCACGCCGCCCGCCGGGATGGTCACCCGCCAGCTGGGCAGGTGCTCGCGCACGGCCGCGACCAGCGCGTCCCGCTGCGCCGCGAGCTGGGCGCGCCGCTGCGGGATGACGTCCCCGGCGCGGGCCAGCAGCCGCACCGCGACGAGCTGGTCCAGCACCGGGCCCGCGGTGTCGACGCCGACGCGCACCGCGGCCAGCCGCTGCACGATCGGGGCGGAGGCGCGGATCCAGCCCACCCGCAGCCCGCCCCAGAACGGCTTGCTCATGCCGCCGATGGTCAGCACCCGGCCGTGCCGGTCGAAGGAGGCCACCGCGGGCGGCATGGGCTGCCCGTCCAGCGGCAGGTCCACGAACGACTCGTCGACGACCAGGTCGGTGCCGGTGCGCTGGGCGGTGGCGACGAGCTGCTCGCGCAGCGCGGCGGGCATCAGGTGGCCGGTCGGGTTGTGAAACTCGGGGATCAGGTACGCCAGGCTCGGCCGGGTCTGCCGCAGCGCGCCCAGCAGCAGCTCGGCGTCCCAGCCCGCCTCGTCGAGGCCGTGCGTGCTGATCCGGGCCCGCCGCGCGGCCAGCGCGGCCAGCGCGTTGGGGTAGGTCGGCGACTCGACCAGCACCGACGAGCCGACGGGCACCTGCAGCCGCAGGATCAGGTCGAGCGCGTGCAGCACCCCGTTCGTGATCATGATCTGCTCGGGGCTGGTGGCCAGGCCGCGCTCGGTGTAGTAGTCGGCGACGGCCTCGCGCAGCTCGATGATGCCGCTGGGGTGGTAGCCGGCTCCGCCGAGGTGCGCGGGCAGGTCCTCGACCGCCTCCCGGGCCGCCGCCAGCATCGGCTCGGGCGCGCCCAGCGCGGCGCAGCTCAGGTCGATCAGGTCCAGGTCGTCGTCGGCCATCCACAGCCCGCTGCTGGCCACGCGGTGCCCGTTGGGCAGGGTGGTCCAGCTCCCGGCGCCGCGCCGGCTGGTCAGATGGCCGGAGTCGCGCAGCTCGCGGTACGCGGCGCTGACCGTGGTCCGGGAGATCTCCAGCGCCTCGGCGAGCTCGCGCTCGGCGGGCAACCGGACGCCCAGCGCGAGGCGCCCGTCGGCGAGCAGGCCGCGCACGGCGGAGGCGAGCGCGGCGTAGTCGGGGCTGCGGCGGCGGGCGGGCAGGGCGTGCCAGCGGCCGAGCAGGCGGGCGAGCTGCGTGCCGCGCACCGAGACGGACATCGTGGCCTCCTGGTTTCCCGGCCGGTAAGGCCACTCTCCCGAGATTGGCCCTTTCTGGCCCCGCTATTGGCCTCCAGACTGGCAGACATGCCAGGCGCACGCAAGCCAGTGACAATGCCACTTCGATCGACCCGGCGCCGGGTCGCCCCCGCCGGCCGACCCGCCCCGATGCCGCTGCGCGAGCGGCTCCCCCGCCGCCTGTGCCAGCTCTACGCCGGCCTGGTCGGGTACGGCGTCAGCATCAGCCTGATGCTGCGCGCCCACCTCGGCAACCAGCCGTGGGACGTGCTCCACCAGGGCGTGGCCCACCGGACCGGGCTCTCCGTCGGCACCGTCCTGATCATCGTCGGCGCGCTGGTGCTGGTGTGCTGGATCCCGCTGCGGCAGCGGCCCGGCATCGGCACGGTCTCCAACATCGTGGTGATCGGCCTGGTCGTGGACGTGGCCAACCGGATGCTGCCGGAGCCCTCCCACCTGGCCCTCCGGTGGGCGTTCATGATCGGCGGCATCGTGCTGTGCGGCTTCGCCAGTGGCCTCTACATCGGAGCCAATCTCGGCCCCGGCCCGCGGGACGGCCTGATGACCGGCCTGGCCGCCCGCAGCTGGTCGCTGCGCGGCTGGCGCACCGTGCTGGAGGTCGGCGTCGTCGCCACCGGCGCGCTGCTCGGCGGCACGGTCGGCCTGGGCACCGTCCTCTACGCGCTGGCCATCGGCCCGCTGGCGCAGTTCTTCCTGCCGATGCTCACCGTCGCGCCGGCCGCGCCGCGTACCCCCGCGATCCCGGAACCGGCCACCTGCTGACCCGGCTCATCCGACTTGCCAGGCACCTGGGCGTATCTTGAGCGCTCTTTCGCCCATCTGCCAGGCAAGTCGGACGATCATTAGGCGCGGCCGGGCGCGTCGAGCAGGGCAAATGGGGCGAAATGCGTTTTATTGGTACCGATACCTGACCCTGCCTGCCGGAGGCAACCGTGTTCGTGACCATGAAACGGCTGGCCGTAGCGTCTGCTGTGATCCTGTCCGCGCTCGCCCAGGGCACCCCGGGGGCGGCCGCCCCCGACGTGTCCGTGCTCTACACGGGCCTGAGCAACCCACGTGGCCTGGCGTTCGACTCCGACGGAGTGCTGTACGTCACCGAGGCCGGCCGGGGCGCCGACGGCGCACCGAACCCGGTCTGCCTGCCGCGTCCCCAGGGCATCGGCTGCCTGGGCGCGACGGGCTCGCTGGCCCGCCTCGACCGTGACGGCACGCTCACCCGCGTGCTGACCGGCCTGCCCTCGCTGGCCGGGCCGGACGGCACCGAGGCGATCGGCCCCGACGACATCGCCTTCAACCGCAACGGCCGCAGCCTGCTCACCGTCGGGCTGAGCGAGGCCCCGGCCACCCGGGACGGGCTGCCCGACCCCGGCCTGCAGATGGGCCGCCTGCTGTCGGTGCGCCGGGACTTCGGCGACCTGTACTCGCTGAAGCTGCGGACCGAGCGCGTCGCCGACATCGCCGGCTGGGAGGCCGCGCACAACCCCGACGGCGGTGAGCTCGACTCCAACGCCCAGTCGGTCGCCTTCGGGCCCGGCGGCGCGGCCGTCGTGGACGCCGGGGCGAACTCGCTGCTGTTCGTGACGCCCCAGGGCGAGGTGAGCACGCTCGCCACGTTCCCGGAGCGGCAGATGCCCGCGCCGCCGTCGATGAACCTGCCGGCCGGCACCATGCTGCCGATGCAGTCGGTGCCGATGGGCGTGGCCTACCGCGACGGCGCGTACTACGTCGCCGAGCTGACCGGCCGGCCCTTCACCACCGGCAGCGCCCGCATCTTCAAGGTGGTGCCCGGCCAGGAGCCCACGGTGTACGCCGAGGGCCTGACCACGGTCGTCGACATCGCGTTCGCCCCGAACGGCGATCTCTACGCGCTCGAGTTCACGCACACCTCGATGTTCGGCCCGAGCCGCGGCGTCGGCGCCCTGATGCGCGTCAAGAAGGGCGGCGGCGCCCCCGAGATGGTCCTCGACAAGGTGGACCACCCCGGCGGCATCGCCATCCGCGGCCGCAACGCCTACATCACCACCGGCTCGGTCCACCCCACCGCCGGCAAGGTCATCAAGGTCCGCCTCGCCGGCTGACCCGTCCCACGGAGCAAGATCGCGACGATCTTGCGTGAGCTGTTAGGGATATGCCCGGAAAGGGCGTGTCATCCCCACAGTCCACGCAAGATCGTCGCTTTTTAGGCGGTCGGGGCGGCGTCGGGGGTGACGTGGCGGGATTGGACCAGCCAGCCCTCGGGTTCGGCGGGGGCGGGGGTGAGGACGTCCTCGCAGAGGCAGTGGCGGTGGAGGCGGGGGGTGCCCGCCGGGTCGACGGCGATGACCATGCCGTAGCACTTGACGTGGGCGGTGCCGTCGGCGGCGGGGGTCACCCAGACCATGCCGTGCCAGTGGCGGTGGGTCTCGCCGGAGGCGGCGAGGCGGGCGTGGGTCTGCTCGACGGCGGCGGCGAGGGCTTCGCGGCCGCGGACCGGTGCGTCGAGGCCGGGGGCGGTGAAGGTGCCGTCGGGGGCGAAGGTGTCGGCCCACTCGCGGGCGCGGCCGGAGTCGAGCAGGTGCATGTGGCGGGCGTAGAACTGCTGGACGGACAGGTAGAGGGCGGAGGTGTCGGTGAGGTCGGGCAGGACGGTCGTGGCCATGTGGGTCTCCTTGGGTAGTGGCCGGTCGGGTCAGAGGATGGCTACGGCGCGGGTCCAGCCCGCTCCGGCGCCCTTGATCTTGATGGGCAGGCAGGACACGGTGAAGCCGTACGGCCGCGGCAGCGCGTCCAGGTTGGCCAGCCGCTCGATCTGGCAGAACTCGCGGTCGCGGCCGGTGAAGTGGGCCGGCCACAGCACGCCGCGGTCGCCGGTCTCGTGGAAGTTCTTGAGCATCGCGCCGAACGGGGCGTCCAGGCTGAACGCGTCCGTGCCGATGACGCGTACGCCCTTGTCCAGCAGGAAGTTCGTGGCGCTCGCGTCCAGGCCGGTGAACTCGGTGAAGTAGCGCGGGGTGCCGGCCCAGGCCGACGCGCCGGTGTGCAGCAGCACGATGTCCAGTGGCTGCACCTGGTAGCCGATGCGGGCCAGCTCCTGTTCGAGGAAGGCGGCGTCCACCGTCGGGCCGGTCGCCGGGCGCAGATCCAGGCAGACCGCGGGGCGGTGGAACCAGTCCAGCGGCATCTCGTCGATGTGCCGGGGCGTGCCGTAGCTGGCCTTACTGCCGTAGTGCGACGGCGCGTCGATGTGCGTGCCGGTGTGCGTGGTGAGCTTCAGCGTGTCGACCGACAGCAGCTCGCCGTCGGGCAGCACGGACGGGTCGAAGTCGACGCCGAAGTGGTGCTTCATCTCCTCGGCCATGTGCACCGCGCCCTGGGCGGGTGTCATGACCTCGTGGACCACCGGCTCCGGTTCCCAGGCCGCGGCGTCCACCGGCGTGGACAGGTCGATGATGCGGGGCGCCGGCGGCTGCCGGCGGGCCGCGCGGGTCGTGCCGGCGGCATGCCGGGACGGGACGGTCTGCTGTGCCATGGTGCTGCTCCTGTCGTGATCGACCGCGCCCGGCCCACCGCCGGGCGCGGGGCGGTGCTAGGCGGGCGGGGCCGGGCGGGCGGCGCCCGCGGTGGCGTAGAGGTCGCTGCGCACCCGGCAGGCCGGGTTGCCGAAGGCCACCATCCGGGTGAGCTTGTGGCCGATCGGGGTGCGGTGCACGATCGACGCCATCAGCTGCCGGCCCGCCTCGACCGCCCGGCTGGGGCTGCCGAGCATCCCCTTGGCCTGCAGGTGCTGGAACTTCAGCACCTTGCGGATGTCGGCGGTGCGCGGCGCGGTGTAGCCGGTCAGCGCCTCGGCGTTGACCGGGCCGCCCCGGCGCAGCGCCGACATCAACACCGGATGGGCCAGCACCGCGTCCTGCAGGGCCAGGTTGAGGCCCTGCGCCCCGAGCGGGCTGTGCGTGTGCGCGGCGTCGCCGATGAGCAGCAAACCGTCGCGCGCCCACTCCCGGGCCGTGCCCGCGAACACGTCGAGCAGGCTGAGGTCGGTCAGCCCGCGCACGCGCTCGTAGACGCGCCCGGCGTACTCCGGGGCGGCCTGGCAGAGCTGGTCGCGGAACTCGGTGAACGGCCGGGCCGCGAACGCCCGGTAGCCGCCGTGCGGCAGCGCCCAGCCCAGCTGCACGCCGTCCGGGTACGAGCTGTAGCTGAGCAGCATCCGCCCGCCCCCGCCCCGGATGGTCACGTCGCGCTCCGGCTCGCCCGTCGCGGGCAGCTTGAACCAGAGCAGGTCGAAGGTGAACACGTCGCGGCGGTCGTACGGGATGCCGGACAGCTGCCGGGTCTTGGAGTAGCGCCCGTCCGCGCCGACCACGCAGCGCGACCGGATGGTGCGCACGCCCCGGGGCCCGGTGACGACCGCGCCGCGCACCGCGCCGCCGTCGCGCACCAGGTCGGTCACCCGGGTGCCGGCCAGGTAGCGGAAGGCGGGCTCACGCCGGCACGCGGCCAGCAGCTCCTCCAGGATGTGCTGCTGCGGCACGCTGAGCATGTAGTTGTACGGCCCCGGCAGCGCCTTGTAGTCCACGCCGAGGATCGGCCTGCCACCGCTGAGCAGCTGGAACCGGTCGTGTACCCGGCTGCCCCGGTTGCGGGCCGCCTGCAGCACGCCCAGCTCCTCCAGCACGGCCAGGCCGCCCGGTTGCAGGATCTCCCCGCGGAACGCCCGTTCGAAGCTCGACGACTTCTCCACCACCGTCACGTCGACGCCGGAGCGGGCGAGCAGCAGCGCGAGCGCCAGCCCCGCCGGCCCGCCGCCGATCACGCAGACATCGGTGAGGACGTCGCTGTCCCTGTCAGCCAATGGATGCCTCCTCGGTCAGACCTCGCGCCCGGCTGTCCGTGATGGCGGTGACCAGCGAGGTGTCATGGGTGCCCGCGATGAAGCGCGGGTGGTCGAGCACCGCGAGCAGGAAGTCGCGGTTGGTGGCCAGGCCCGGCCCGGCGGCGTGGAACTCGCCGAGCGCGCGCCGCATGCGCTCCAGCGCCTGCGGCCGGTCCGGCCCCCACACCACGACCTTCGCCAGCAGCGGGTCGTACGCCGGGGACACCCGGCCGCCGGAGTAGGCGTCGGTGTCGACGCGGACGAACGGGCCGGCGGGCAGCCGCAGCTCGGTGATCCGGCCCGGCGACGGCACGAAGCCGCGCGCCGGGTCCTCCGCGTTGACCCGGCACTCGATCGCCGCGCCCCGCGCCTGCAGCCCGTCCTGGCGCAGCCCGAGCCGCTCCCCCGCGGCGACCAGCAGCTGCTCGCGGACCAGGTCCACGCCGTGGGTCAGCTCGGTGACCGGGTGCTCGACCTGGATCCGGCAGTTGACCTCCATGAAGTGGAAGCCGCCGTCGCCGTCGACGAGGAACTCGAAGGTGCCCGCCCCGACGTACCCGGCCGCGAGCGCGCCGCGCAGCGCCGCCTCGCCCATCCGCCGGACCAGGTCGTCCGGCAGTCCCGGCGCCGGGGTCTCCTCGATGATCTTCTGGCGGCGCCGCTGCGCCGAGCAGTCGCGCAGGCCCAGGTACACGCCGTCGCCGTACTGATCGCAGAGGATCTGCACCTCGACGTGGCGCGCCGCCGGCAGGTAGCGCTCCAGGTAGAGCCGGTCGTCGCCGAACAGCGACTGGGCCGCCGAGCGCACCTCGCGGAACTGTCTGACCAGGTCGGACGGCTCGGTGACGACCTGCATGCCGCGGCCGCCGCCGCCCGCGACGGCCTTGACGATGACCGGGTAGCCGATCTCGCCGGCCAGCCGGGCGGCCGCGTCCGGGCAGCCCACCGGCCCGTCGCTGCCGGGCAGCATGGGCAGCCCGGCCGCGGCCATCGCGGCGCGCGCGGCGGCCTTGTCGCCCAGCTGCTCGATCACCGGCGCCGGCGGGCCGACGAAGGTGATCCCCAGCGACTCGCAGGCCTCGGCGAAGTCCGGCACCTCGGAGAGGAAGCCGTACCCGGGGTGGACCGCGTCCGCGCCGGTGCGCCGGGCCGCCTCCAGGATCGCCGACATGTTCAGGTAGCTGGCGCGGGCCGGACCCGGCCCGATGCACACCGCCTCGTCGGCCATGCGCACCACCGGAGCGTCACGGTCCTCGGTGGAGTACACGGCGACCACCCGCAGCCCCAGCTCACGGCAGGTACGGGCGACGCGCAGCGCGATCTCGCCCCGGTTGGCGATCAGCACGGTGGTGAACACGGCGGCCCCCTAGTGCCCGGTCGCCGGGGCGATGGTGAGCAGCCGGTCGCCGTACTCCACCGACGTGCCGTCGGTGACGTGCACGGCGACGACCCGGCCGTCGTGCTCCGCCTCGACCGGGATCATCAGCTTCATCACCTCGATGATCGCGACCTGCTGGCCGCGCCGGACGTGGTCGCCCTCGGTGACGAACGGCGCCGTGCCCGGCTCCGGCGAGCGGTAGAAGGTGCCGACGGTGCTGGCGCAGACGTCGAACCCGTTCGCGGCCGGTGCGGGCGCCGCCGCCACCGCGGCCACCGCGGCCGCACCGCCCGAGGCCGCCTCGGCGGCCACCACCACGGCGGGCGCGGCCTGCGGCACGGTCAGCCCGGACAGGGCCGCGTGCTGGGGCGCGGGCGGTTGCTCGTCCGTCCACTCCAGCTCGACCAGCACCTCGCCCGCCCGGATGCGCAGCGCGCTGGGCCGCCGGTCCACGCTGGACAGCAGGCGCTGGGCGCTGCGGCGTACGTCGTCGAGGTCGTCGGCCACGGTGCGGGCCGGCTCGGCGAGCGCGGACGGCAGCGGGCAGGTGTCGGCGGTGTCCACCGGGACGGGTGGCACGCGCAGGGAAGGATCCAACAGACCGGTCACCGGAAACCTCCTTCGGTCGGGATCAGCTCGGCCTGCTCCGCACTGCGGGAGCTGCCGAACCTCCGGAATCGGGCACGCCGCTGCGCGACCAGGCGGGTCTGGTCCAGCCCCGCGAGATCGACCAGCTCGGCGTGTACGGCGGCACGCAGCGCGGCGGCCGCGGCGGCATGGTCGGCCTCGGCGCCACCCGGCGGTTCCGGGATCACCGCCTCGACCACGCCCAGTTCCAGCAGGGAGCGCGCGTCCACGCGCAGCGCCTGCGCGGCGGCGGGCGCCGCGGCGGCGTCGCGCCACAGGATCGCCGCGCAGCCCTCGGGGCTGATGACGGTGTAGACCCCGTGCTCCATGATCAGTACGCGGTCGGCGACCGCGATGCCGAGGGCTCCGCCGCTGCACCCCTCACCGGTGATCACGGTGACCACCGGGACGGGCAGCCCGCCCATCAGCCGCAGGTTCTCCGCGATGGCGGTGGCCTGCCCCTGCTCCTCGGCGTCCACACCCGGGTACGCCCCCGGCGTGTCCACCAGCGTCACCACCGGCAGCCCCCACTTCGCGGCCAGGCGCAGCAGCCGGGCCGCCTTGCGGTAGCCGGCCGGGCGGGGCATGCCGTAGTTGCGGGCGGCGAGCTCGCGGGTGTTGTGGCCCTTCTCGTGGCCGATCACGACCAGCGGCGTGCCGCCCAGCCGGCCGACCCCGCCGATGATCGCGGGGCAGTCGCCGCCCACCCGGTCGCCGCGCAGCTCCTCGAAGTCGTCGAGGATCATGCTGAAGTAGTCCGAGGTGGTGGGCCGGTTCACGTTGCGGGCCCGGCGCACCGCCTCCCACGCGGGCCGCTCCGGCAGCAGCGCCGGATCGCGGATCACCGTGCTGGCCCCGCCCTCGATGGGGGCGGGCGGCACGGCGTCGCGGCGGCTGCCGACCGACAGCAGCCGGCCGATGCGGTGGCGCAGCGCCGGCCGCGGGCAGATCAGGTCGAGGAAGCCGCGTTCCAGCAGGAACTCGGCGGTCTGGAAGCCCGCGGGCAGCTCCTGGCGGATGGTCTGCTTGATGACCCGGGGCCCGGCGAAGCCGAGCCGCGCGCCGGGCTCGGCGACCACGACGTCGCCGAGCATCGCGAACGAGGCCGCCACCCCGCCGTACGTGGGGTCGGTGACCAGGCAGACCGTCGGCAGTCCCGCCTCGTCGAGCTGGTGCAGCGCCTGCGCGGTCTTCGCCATCTGCATCAGGCCGATGACGCCCTCCTGCATGCGCACCCCGCCCGAGGCGGTCACCAGCAGCAGCGGCAGCCGCTGCGCCAGCGCCGTCTCCGCCGCGACGGTGATCAGCTCGCCGACCGCGCCGGACAGGCTGCCGCCCATGAACCGGAAGTCCATGACGGCGGCGATCGCCGGCGTGCCGGTCATCCGCAGCCTGCAGCAGACGACCGCCTCGGGCAGCCCGGTGGCGTGCCGGGCGTCGGCGACGCGCTGCGGGTACGGCTTGTCGTCGACGAACCGCAGCGGGTCGGCGGTGTCCGCGCCGAGGTCGAGCAGCTCCACGGAGCCGGGGTCGGCGAGCAGCTCCAGCCGCTCGTACGCGGTCAGCGGCCGGCCGTGCCCGCACTGCGGGCAGATGCCGTGGCTGCGGGCCAGCCGCTTGCCGTACACGACCGCCTGGCACCGGCCGCAGGACACCCACTGCGCCGCCGGCCCGGCCGGACCGGGCAGCTCGCCCGGTCCGGCCTCCCTTCCGGTCACGACAGGGCTCCGGCCCTGGTGGAGCTGACCAGGTCGATCAGCTGTCCAGGTGTGCTCACCGCCAGCACCGCGTCGTCGGGCAGGCGGATGCTCAGGTCCCGCTGCAGCCGTGCGGTGGCCTCCAGCAGCGCCAGGGAGTCATACCCCAGGTCGGCGAAGCTGGTTTCGGCGATGTCCCCGTCCAGGTCCACTCTCTCGTCCGCCCCGGCGACATCGCGCAGGATGCGACGCACGTCCTCGATGGTGAAGTCGGTCATTTCGCGCTCCCTTCCATTTCGGCATAAGCGCGCTCATCGCGCGGCGGCGGCGGGGGCGTGCTCGCCCACCGCGTCGAACAGGTCGTGCTCCGGCACGGCCAGTCCGGCGAGCTTGGTGACCTGCTCGCGGAAGCCAGGGGACTGCACGGCCTTGGCGTGCGCGGCGGCGTCGGCCCACTGCGCGGTCTCGATGAAGACCTCCGGCTGGCGGCGCGAGCGGTAGAGCTGGCGGCCGATGAAGCCCGGCTGGGCCTGCATGTACGCCGAGATCTCGTCGAGCACCTGCTCGAACCGGTCGATGTCGCCGTTGACGGTGAGCTTGTTGATGAACGTGACCATGTGGTCGCTCCTTCCTGACGCGGCACGGTGCCGCTCGTGAACATGGGTGCGCACGTCCCGGCGGCGGGCTTTGCCGTTGGGCGAGCGCGGGATCTCCCGGACCAGCTCGATACCGTGCAGGTGCTGGTACTCGGGCAGGCCGGCGTTGACGAACTCGGTGATCTGCTCCGGGGCGACGTCCTCGTCGTCGGTGACGACCAGCGCGTACGCGACCGCGCCCCGGTACTCGTGCGGCATGTCGACGACCATGCAGTCGGTGACGGCCGGGTGGCGCATGATCACGCGCTCCAGCTCGACCGGCGAGACCAGCCAGTTGTCGCACTTGAAGACGTCCTTGAGCCGGTCGACGAGGAAGAGCGTGCCCTCGTCGTCGAGGCGGCCCACGTCCCCGGTGTCGAACCAGCCCTCGGCGTCGAACGGGCGGGTGATCCCATCCGGCGTGAGGTAGCCCGCCATCAGCTGCGGGCCGCGCACCTGCACCTCGCCGGGCGTGCCCGCGGGCTGCGGCTGCCGGGTGTCCAGGTCGACGACCCGGCACTCGGTGGCGGCGACCGGCCGGCCCACCGAACCCGCCGACGGCCGGTCGATCCGGTCGCAGTGGGTCAGCGGCGAGGTCTCGGCCAGCCCGTACCCCTGCACGACCGGCACCCCCAGCCCGGCGCACAGCCGGGCCGCGGCGGCCGGCGCCAGCGCCGACCCGCCGGACAGCACGGCCCGCACACCCGGCATGTGCCAGGTGGGCAGCCGCGGGTCGGCGGCCATCCGGGCCAGCCGCACGGGCAGGCTGTAGAAGTGCGTGGCACCCGAGCGGACCGCCGTCGCGACGGCGTGCGTCGGGTCGGCGTCGGCGCACAGCACCTGGGTCGCGGCGGCGAACACCGCCGAGTTCAGGTGCATCGGGTGGTACGTCGGCAGGTGGTTGAGCGTCACCGCGTCCGGGCCGAGGCCGTGCACCCCGGCGACCTGGGCCGCGTTGTAGACCACGTTGCGGTGGGTGAGCAGCACCGCCTTCGGCCGCCCGGTGGTGCCGCTGGTGAACTGCAGCACCGCGACGTCGTCCGGGTCGGTCGCGGCCGACGGGAACCGCACCGCGTGCGCCGCCCTGCCACCGGCGGGCACGCAGTGCTCACCGGGCCGGTCCAGGTAGTACACGTGCGCGAGCCGGGGCAGGTCGAGCCGGATGCGCTGCAGCTTGTCCGCCATGTCGGCGACCGCGACGAGCACCTGCACCCCGGCGGAGTCCAGCGCGTACGCCAGCTCCTCCTCGCCCTGCAGCGGGTTGACCACCGCGCAGACGTGGCCCGCCCGCACCGTGCCGTAGTAGGCGACGGCGAACGCGGGGTGCAGCGCGGCGGCCACGCCGACCACCGCGCCGGGCAGGCCGGGCGGGCGGTCCGCGCCGCTGCCGGAGGGCAGCAGCGCGGACAGCTTCGCGGCGAACGCGTCGGCGGCCGCGTCGAGCTCGCCGAACGTCATCGCGCGGGACCCGGTCTGGATCGCGCTGCGGTGCGGCGCGATCGCGGCGGCCCGGCGCAGCAGCCCGTCGAGCGTGCCGCCCGCACGGGCGAGCACGTCGGCGAGCTCCCGCTCGGCGTCCGCGACGGATCCGGGGGCGGTGCTAGGCACGGGCCGGCTCCTCGGCGTACGCCTGCGCGTGGCGCAACGTCTGCAGGGAGTTGGTGCTGAGCACCCGGCGCAGGTAGCGGCGCGCGTCGGCGACCGTGGTGCCGTCGCCGAGCAGGTTCAGCGCGGACGGCTTGATGGTGGCGGTGTGCCGCGCGGTGACCGTGACACCCTCGGGCGTCTGCTCGAAGTGCCAGTGTCCGGTGTGCGCGTCGAGCAGCTTCGGCAGCCCGATCTGCTTATAGATGATCTTGTGCGGGAGGCAGATCCGCACCGACCGGGTGGTGTGCGCGCGACCCTCGGGGGTGACCGTGTCCATGTCGAAGAACTGCACGCCCGGCTGCTCCTCGGTCATCTTCAGCGCGGTCACGTGCGGCACCCGCTCGGGCCACTTGTCGGCCGCGTACAGGAACTCGTAGATCTGCTGCGGCTGCCCGGCGATGAACAGCGGGTCTTCGAACTCGATGACCAGCTGCTCCAGCTCGTCCCACTGCTCGGCCAGGCCCTTGACCTTCTCCACCAGGGCGGCGGAGCCGTCGAGCTGCGCGGCGGCGGCGTCCGCGCCCTCGGCGCCCGGCGCCGCGGTGACCGTCACGATCAGCTCCGCCTCGCAGGCGTGCTGGCCCTGCGGCGTGAACGTCCATTCCGAACGCACCGACTGCAGCGGTGCGGCGCAGTCGGTCTGCTCGGTGACGACCCGCAGGTGCTGCCGGTCGACCGTGCGGCGGGTGGTCCACTGGCGTACGCCCTCGCCCTCCAGGGCCCACCAGCGCACCTGACCGCCGTCGGGGTCCGGCTCGGCGTGCACGCCGTCGGGGAAGAACTGCGGCCAGTTCCGCAGATCGTTGACGATCTCGAAGGCGACCTCGGCGGAGGCGGCCACCTCCGCGCGTTGCGTCTCGGTGTAGACCTTGTTCTTGGACATCGGCGCTCCTCAAGCGGGCCGGGTGCTGGATTTCGGCCGCACGCGTTCCTCCGCGGCGAGCCGTCTGCCAAGAACCGTCTCAGCCGGCGACTTGAGAACCGGTCGAAAGTGACTTGAATGCCCAGGTCAAGCCGCCACGCCGCGATCAAGGGCCACCCCGGGGCGGTCACCGGGAGATCATCACCAATTCCGGCGAAAGGGGCAGATGACCCCTCGCGAGCACTAATAGTGGTGGAGGCGGCATTCGCATACGGCGAGCGCGTCTGCCACTTCGGGGGTGCACATGGAATACCGGGTACTCGGCCCGCTGGACGTGCGCTGCGGCGCCGCCCGCGGCGACCTCACCGCACCCAAGCCCCGCAAGGTGCTGGCGCTGCTGCTGATCCACGCCAACCGCGTGGTGCCGGTCGACTCGCTGGCCACCGAGCTGTGGGACGACGAACCGCCGGCCAGCGCGCTGACCACGCTGCAGACGTACATCCTGCAGATCCGGCGCATGCTCGCCCGGGTCTGCGGCATGGACCCGGCACAGGTGGCCCGCGAGCTGCTGGTCACCCACGCCGACGGCTACCAGCTGCGGCTGGACGGCGGCCGGCTGGACCTGCACGAGTACGAGCGGCTGGCCGACCAGGGCCGGCTGGCCCTGCTCTGCGGCGACCACGCGCACGCGTCCCGCCTGCTCACCGCCGCACTGGAGGTGTGGCAGGGCGCGGCGCTGGTCGACGTGCGCCTCGGCCCGGTGCTGCGGGTCGAGGCGGCGCGGCTGGAGGAGGCGCGGCTGGCCACCTGGAAGCAGCGCGTCGACGCCGACCTCGGCCTCGGCCGCCACCGCGAGATCCTGGGCGAGCTGGGCTGCCTCGCCGCCCGCCACCCGCTGCACGAGGACCTGCAGGCCCAGTTCATGATCGCGCTGTACCGGGCGGGCCGGCGCACCGACGCGCTGGAGGCGTTCCGCAGGCTGCGCGAGGTGCTCATCGGCGAGCTCGGCCTGGAACCCTCCCGGCGCATCCAGCGGGTCCAGCACGCGATCCTCACCGGCGACCCGGTGCTGGACACCGCGTCCGCCCTGGACACCGCGTGGACGTACGAGCCCGCCTCGCATGTGGGAGAGCTGGTCGCGGCCGGCCTGGCCGCCTGACCGCGGCCGCGCCGCCGGCCGCTTCGCCCCGCGCACCGAGCCGCGGGCGGATAGGCCGCCGGCCGCTTTGCTCTGCTTACTAATACGCACGTGCGTATTAGTAAGCAGAGCAAAGCCGCACGACACCATCCCCAGCCGCCGTCGCCCGGCGGCCGTTTCTCAAGCGAGCCTCAAGCGGGCTCGGGAAATGCTCGACGAAGGTCCACCGACCCCGCAGGAGGCGTCCATGCATCGACGTGTCGTCATTACCGGGATGGGCGTGGTGGCGCCGGGAGGCATCGGCGCCAAGGCGTTCTGGGAGCTGCTCACCTCCGGGCGCACCGCCACCCGCACCATCAGCTTCTTCGACCCCTCGCCATTCCGGTCGCAGGTCGCCGCCGAGTGCGACTTCGACCCCGCGGCGCACGGGCTCACCGCGGCGCAGACCACCCGGATGGACCGCGCGGCGCAGTTCGCGGTCGTCGCCGCCGCCGAGGCCGTCGCCGACGCCGGCCTGGAGCCCGCCGAGCTCGACCCCTACCGCCTCGGCACGGTCGTGGGCAGTGCGGTCGGCGCGACGATGAGCCTGGAGCGCGAGTACGTCATCGCGTCCGAGCGCGGCAGCCGCTGGCTGGTCGACAACGCACACACCTCACCCCACCTCTACGACTACTACGTGCCCGGCTCGTTCGCGGCCGAGGTGGCCTGGTCGGTCGGGGCGCAGGGCCCCGCCGCGGTGATCTCCACCGGCTGCACGTCCGGGCTGGACGCCGTCGCGTACGCCGCGGAGCTGATCCGTGAGGGCAGCGCCGACGTCGTGGTCGGCGGCGCCTCCGACGCCCCGATCTCCCCGATCACCGTCGCCTGCTTCGACGCCATCAAGGCGACCACGCCGCGCAACGACGACCCCGCGCACGCCTCGCGCCCGTTCGACAACAGCCGCAACGGGTTCGTGCTCGGCGAGGGCTCGGCCATGTTCGTGCTCGAGGACTTCGAGCGGGCCCGCCGCCGCGGCGCACCGGTGTACGCCGAGATCGTCGGCTTCGCCTCCCGCTGCAACGCCTTCCACATGACCGGGCTGCGCCCCGACGGCCGGGAGATGGCCGAGGCGATCCGCAGCGCGCTCGACTTCGCGAAGCTGAACCCGGACGCGATCGGGTACGTCAACGCGCACGGCTCCGGCACCAAGCAGAACGACCGCCACGAGACGGCGGCGGTGAAACTGGCGCTCAAGGAGCACGCGTACGCCACCCCGATGAGCTCGATCAAGTCGATGGTCGGGCACTCGCTGGGCGCCATCGGCGCGATCGAGGTCGCCGCATGCGCGCTGGCCATCGTCAACGGCGTGGTGCCGCCCACCGCCAACCTGCACGAGCCCGACCCCGAATGCGATCTGGACTACGTGCCCCTGGAGGCGCGCGACCGGCACCTCGACGCGGTGCTGTCGGTCGGCAGCGGGTTCGGCGGCTTCCAGAGCGCCATGCTGCTGGCCCGCCCGGAAGGAGGTGCCCGATGAGCGAGCGAGTCACGTCGCAGCGCGGCGACCGGGGCGCACGCGCAGCGCACGCCCAGGGCGATCTCAGCGGCGCACCCGTCGTCACCGGGCTCGGCGTCATCGCCGCGACCGGCCTGAACGCCGAGACGTACTGGAAGAACATCCTCGACGGGCGCGGTGGCATCGGCCGCGTCGCCCGCTTCGACCCGGCGCAGTACCCGTCGCGCCTGGCCGGCGAGATCCGCGACTTCGACCCGGCCGCGCACCTGCCCGACCGGCTGCTCGCGCAGACCGACCACGTCACCCGCTTCTCGCTCACGGCCGCCGCGCAGGCGCTGGCCGACGCGGGCGTCGACCCCGCCGCACTCGGCGAGTACGACATGAGCGTGGTCACCGCGAGCTCCGCCGGCGGCTTCGAATTCGGCCAGAAGGAGCTGGAGAAGCTGTGGTCCAAGGGCGGCGACCATGTCAGCGCGTACCAGTCCTTCGCCTGGTTCTACGCCGTCAACACCGGGCAGATCTCGATCCGGCACGGCATCCGCGGGCCCAGCGGCGTGATCGTCACCGACCAGGCCGGCGGGCTCGACGCGGTCGGCCAGGCCCGCCGCCACCTGCGGGCGGGCACGCCGCTCGCGGTCACCGGCGGCGTGGACGGCTCGCTGTGCCCGTGGGGCTGGATCGGCCAGCTCGCCACCGGGCAGATCAGCGAGCGCGACGACGCCGCGCGGGCGTACCTGCCGTTCGACGCCGACGCCAACGGCTGGGTGCCGGGCGAGGGCGGCGCGATCCTCATCGTCGAGCAGCCGGACAGCGCCGCCCGGCGATCCGCCCCGAAGGTGTACGGCGAGATCAGCGGCTACGCCGCGACCTTCGATCCGGCGCCGGGCAGCGGCCGCCCGCCCGGCTTGCGGCGCGCGATCGAGCTGGCGCTGGCGGATGCGGGCGTCGGGGCGTCCGACGTGGACGTGGTGTTCGCCGACGCGGCCGGGGTGCCGGAGCTGGACCTGGCCGAGGCGCAGGCGCTGCACGGCGTCTTCGGGCCCGGCCGGGTGCCGGTGACCGCGCCGAAGACCATGACGGGACGGCTCGCCGCCGGCGCGGGCGGCCTGGACCTGGCCATGGCCCTGCTCTCGCTGCGTGACCAGGTCATCCCGCCGACCATCAACGTCGGCACGCTCGCCGACGGCTGCGCCGACCTGGACCTGGTGCTGGACGCCCCGCGCCCGGCCCCGCTACGCCGCGCCCTGGTCGTGGCCCGCGGCCTCGGCGGCTTCAACGCCGCGGTCGTCGTCACCGCCCCATAACGCGGCCCGGCTCCGCCGCCTGCTCCGCACCGCGCGGGGCAGGCGGCCCTGGCGCGGGCGCGGCCGCCCCTATGGAAGATCGCTGTTTCCGGTCAGAATCTCTGGTCAGACCTCAGATTTCGACCGAAGACAGCGATCTTCCGCGTTCCGGCCGCCAGGTTCCGCCAGGCGGCGCGGCGGAGATCGCTACTTCCGGTCGAGATGTGCAGTCACACTCCACATTCCGACCCAAGACAGCGATCTTCCGCGCGCCGGACGCCGGCCGCCGGCGTCGGGCGGCAGAGGTGGAGGCCGCTGTCCGCGGTCGGGATCTGCGGTTACAAGGCGGGTTCTGACCGGTGACGGCGATCTTCCGTTTCGGGGCTACCGGTGCGCCTAATTGTCCTGGTGGGAGTCGGTGGGTAGGTTGGCGGAGTTCCTGGCATATCGGACAATTTGTCCCTCCAGGCTTCTTGCGCCGCTCGCCAGGTCCTCCGAGATAGGCGACCCGAAGGGCGTGCCATGCCTTCCCGACGACAACTCCTGACCACCGGTGTGCTTTCCGGTGCGGCGATCCTCCTGCCCTCCCCGGCCGGCGCCGCGCGCGCCGCGGCCGCGGCGATCGCCGCCCGGAAACTCGACGCCACGAAGATCCACAAGTACAAGACGCGGCTGCCGATCCCCGCCGCCATGCCGACGACCTCGCGGGACGGCGCGACCGACCGCTACGCCGTGGCGGTGCGGCAGTTCCGCCAGCAGATCCTGCCGCCCGGCCTGCCCAAGACCACGGTCTGGGGGTACGGCTCCGCGGCGCACCCGCAGACGTTCGGCTACCCGGCGCGCACCATCGAGGCGCGGGTGGACCGCCCGATCGAGGTGACCTGGATCAACGGCCTGGTCGACGGCAAGGGCCGGGCGCGGCCGCACCTGCTGCCGGTGGACCAGACGCTGCACTGGGCCAACCCGGCCGGCGGCGCGGGGCACCAGGACATGCCCGCGCACCTGCCGGCCAACCCGAAGCCGTACACCGGGCCGGTGCCGATCGTGACGCACGTGCACGGCGCCCACGCGGCCGAGGAGTCCGACGGCTTCCCGACCGCCTGGTATCTCCCCCACGCCGACCTGCCGCGCGGCTTCGCCGCCACCGGCTCCGACTACGCCGCGATGCGCGCCAAGGCCGAGCACTACGGCTCGCCCTGGAAGCCCGGCCAGGCCGTCTTCCGCTACGACAACGACCAGGCGCCGGGCACGCTGTGGTATCACGACCACGCCCTCGGCATCACCCGGCTCAACGTGTACGCCGGACCGGTCGGCTTCTACCTGATCCGCGGCGGCGACGCCGACCTGCCCGAGGGCACGCTGCCCGGCCCCGCGCCCGGCCCGGACGACCCGGCCGGCACCCGGCACTACGAGATCCCGCTGGTGGTGCAGGACCGCTCGTTCCACGCCGACGGCTCGCTGTACTACCCGGACAGCCGTCGCGAGTTCCACGACGGGTTCGCCGGGCCGTACGCGCCCACCAGCGACATCGCCCCCATCTGGAACCCGGCCTACCTCGCCGACACCATCGTGGTGAACGGGCGCACCTGGCCGCAGCTGGCGGTCGAGCCGCGCCGCTACCGGTTCCGGCTGCTCAACGGCAGCAACTCGCGCACCTTCATCTTCAAGATCGCAGCCAGCCCGACCGCGCCCCGGCCCGCGGCGGCGGCCCTGCCGTTCTGGCAGATCGGCTCCGACGGCGGCTGGCTGCGCACGCCGCTGCGCCTGGACCAGCTGCTGCTCGGGCCCGGCGAGCGGGCCGACGTGATCGTCGACTTCACCGGCGTGGCCGAGGGCACCCCGCTGTACGTGATCAACGAGGCGCCCGACGTGCCGTACGCCGCGGGTGTGCTCGGCACCGACTACCAGCCGGCCAACCCGGCCACCACCGGCCAGGTGATGAAACTGCAGGTGATCGGGCTGCACGGCCAGGACACCAGCGTGCCGCCGGAGCACCTCACCCTGCCCGCGGCGCCGCCCCTGCCGGAGTCGGCGGCGACCTGGCGCGTCCTGCTGGACGAGCTGCCCTCGGCGGCGGTCACCGGGGTCAACCACCGGATCGCGATGCTGGGCACGGTCGCGCCCGACCGCACCCAGACGCACCTGCGCTGGCACGACGCCGTGACCGAGAAGCCGGTGCTGGGCCGCAGCGAGACCTGGGAGATCCTCAACTTCACCGACCACTCGCACACGGTGCACCTGCACCAGGTGCAGTTCGAGGTGATCAGCCGCCAGCCGTTCGGCATCCCGCCGACGCCGCGCCCGGCCGAGGCCTGGGAGTCCGGCCGCAAGGACACCGTCCTCGCGCACTCCGGCGAGGTGACCAGGGTCAAGGCCGTCTTCGACCTGCCCGGCCGCTTCGTCTGGCACTGCCACATGCTCGAACACGAGGACAACGAGATGATGCGCCCCATCGAGGTCGCCTAGCTCCCGAAAGGAAGGGCACCTTCTTAACGCTATGCGTGGTAGAAGGTGCCCTTCCTAACGCATCGGGCCCGCAGGGTCCGCGCGTGGAGCCGCGTTCGCCGGTCTTGACGCACCGGTGCGCCGGCTGCCGGTGCTGTCGTGCGCGGCCGGTCAGAGCGGGGTCTTGGTGACCTTGCCCGCCGCGTCGACGTACCACTTCTCGCTGGCGAAGGGCACTCCGCGCAGCCGGTCTGCCAGCCAGTCGGCGGCCAGGGTCGGCGCGAACGGGCCCAGGTTCGCCGCGGGCACGCCGCCGATGGAGTGCCGCGAGTCCTGGTAGACCACCAGCTGCTTGGGTCCGCGCACCGTGGCCAGCAGCGCCTCGCTGCACTCCAGCGGGCTCAGCTCGTCGCGGTCGCCGGCCAGCACCAGGTACGGCATGGACAGCTGCTCGGCGTGGCCCTCCCAGGTCAGCGTACGGGCGAAGGCGTCGAACGCGTCCTCGTCGGTGTGCCCCGACATGTACATGAAGCGCATCTTGTACGTCGGCCAGGCCTGCTCGAACGCCGCCGTCCAGCCCGGCTGGTGGCAGGTGTTCATCACCGCGCAGGCGCGCAGCCGGGGCTCGTGCGCCGCGGCGATGGTGCCCGCGAACGAGCCGAAGCTGATGCCGCTCAGCGCGATCCGCTGCGCGTCGACCTCCTCGCGCTGCGACAGCCAGTCGACGCAGGCGGTGCCGGTGCGGGCCCAGGCGGGCACCGTCATGTGGATGCCCATCATGGCGGCCTCGTACTGGCCGGGGCCCTCGACGGCGAGCACCGCGAACCCCCGGGACAGGAAGCGGTCGGCGTACAGCGCGACGGTGGCCTCCTTGAAGCTGTCCATGCCGGGCACCGCGATCACGGTCGGCAGGCGGCCGCCGTGGTAGCCGGGCGGCAGGTGGAACCAGGCGGGCAGCGCGCCGCCCGCGAACGGGATGGTCACCGCCTCGATCCGGTGGTCGGCCAGCTCGGCGTAGCGGGCGTAGCAGGCGCGCTTGCGCCGGTGGTAGAAGCGGTTCACCTCGTCGTCGCAGTGGATCGGCCACTGCGCGGCGCCCCAGTGCACCGCGGCCATGTAGTAGTTGTCGCGCGCGGTGACCTGGTGGCCGTCGGCGGCGGCGGCCTCGGCGCGCGCCTCGCGGCGGCGGGCGATCGCCTCGAAGGTGGGCGCGAAGTCGGCGTAGCGCCGCACCCGCGCGCGGACGGCGGCGAAGTCCGCGCCGGCCTCGACGCCGCAGGCGGCGTTCCAGTAGATGGAGCGGGGCTGGTCGAAGTCCACGCCGGTCTCGGCGATCGCGGCCTCCAGCCGGTCCCGCTCGGCGATCCAGCGCCGCGTCGACGGCGCGGGCGGCGCCTGCGGGCCGGGCGGTGCGGCCACGGTCACCGAGCCACCCGCATCAGGGTGCGACATGTCCATTTCGGTCTCCTTCGCCAGATTGCGCTACCTCTGCACCCTGGCATACCGAGACCCGCCACGAGACCGAATCCGCGCAGCTCAGACGTTCCTACGAGCGGCCCGCCGAGCGCGCCCCAGCATGGTCGAAGCTCCGTCCCTGCCGTCCCGACGGCAGGGACGGAGCTTCGGCCACGGAGCCGGACTCAGCCGCCCGGGGCCGGTTCCGGTGCCGCGTGGGCGGGGCGGCGGGCGCTGCGGCGGCTCTTGGCGAACCGCAGGTAGAGGGAGGGCACCACGAACAGGTTCAGCAGCGTCGCCGTGATGAGCCCGCCGATGATCACCACAGCCATCGGGTGCTCGATCTCCTGGCCCGGGATGGAGCCGGTGACCAGCAGCGGGATCAGTGCCAGGCCGGTGGTGAGCACCGTCATCAGGATCGGCACCAGGCGCTCCTTGGCGGCGCGCAGCACCAGCTGCGGGCCGAACTCCTCGCCCTCCTCCTGCTCCAGATGCTGGCAGTGGCTGATCAGCATGATGCCGTTGCGGGCCACGATGCCGAAGACGGTGAGGAAGCCGACCAGCGAGCCCAGGGACACGATCCCCCCGCCGAGGAACGCGGCGATCAGGCCCCCGACCAGGGCGAGCGGCAGGACCACGAAGGACAGCACGGCCAGCCGCCAGCTGCGGAACGCCAGCTGCAGCAGGAGCAGGATGGCCACGCCCGCGACGACCGCGGCGAGCAGCAGGCGCTCCTGCGCGGCCTGGCGCTCGGTGTACTCGCCGAGCATCTCGGCGCGGAACTCCAGCGGCCAGTCGACCGCGTCGAGCCGCGACTCGATGTCGCGGGCCACCGAGCCGAGGTCGCGCGTGCCGTCCAGGCTCGCCCCGACGTCGATGTCGCGCAGCAGGTCCTCGTGATGCACGACGTTGGGCACCGCCACGATGCTGACGTCGGCCACGTCGTCCAGCCGGACCTGGCCGCCCGACGGCGTGTCGATCGGCAGGTTGCGCAGGTCGGTGATGGTCTGCCGGTTCGCGGGCGGGCTCCACAGCTGCACGTCGTACGCCCGGCCGTCGACGTACACGTCACCGGCCTCCTCGCCGGCCATCAGCCAGGCCGCCGCGCGCCGGACGTCGCCCGGCTTGACGCCGTGCTGCTTGGCCGCGTCCAGGTCGACCTCCACCTTGAGCTGCGGGACGTTGTCCTGGAAGTCCACGTAGTGCTCGCCCACGCCCGGCGTCTCGCCGAGGATCTTGTCGACCTCCTCGGCCTTGGCCCGCAGCTGGTCGAGGTCCTGGCCGTAGATGCGGATGGTGATGGGCTCGCTGGTGCCGGTCAGCACCTCCCGGATCCGCTCCTTGAGGTAGGTCAGCACGTCGCGGTAGATGCCGGGGTAGCCGTTGACCACGTCCTTGACGCTGGCCAGGGTCTGGTCGTAGTCGACGTCGCGGTCGACGCTGATCCAGTTCTCGCCGAAGTAGACGCCGTAGGGCTCGTCGCCCAGCAGCGCGTTGCCGATGTGCGACCCGGCGTTGCGCACCCCGGGGATGGTCAGCAGCTCGCCGTTGACCAGCTTGGTGGTGCGCACCTCCTCCTGCAGCGAGGTGTCGGGCTTGGTCAGCCAGTGCATGAGGAAGTCCCGCTCCTTGAAGTTCGGCAGCAGGGACTGCCCGAGCAGCGGCAGCATGGCCAGGCCCAGCACGGTGACGACCGCGACGCCGCCGTACACCGGCAGCGGGCGGCGGATGATGCGGCTGAGCAGCCACTCGTACCCGCGCTTGAGCGGCGGGACCAGGGGCGACTCGCGCTGCTGCAGCGACTTCGGGCTGCGGAACATGATCAGGCTCAGCGCCGGTGTGACGGTCAGCGCCACCACCATCGAGGCGAGCAGGGCCAGCGCGTACGACAGCGCCAGCGGCCGGAAGAACGAGCCGGACAGCCCCGCCAGCATGAAGATCGGCAGGATCGCGACGACCTCGATGACCGTCGCGTACACGATCGCGCCCCGCACCTCCATCGACGCGTCGAGGATGACCCGGGCGGTCGACCTGGGGTCGCCCTCGGCGCGGGCCTGGCGCAGCCGCCGGACCACGTTCTCGATGTCGACGATGGCATCATCGACGATGTCGCCCAGGGCGATGACGAAGCCCGCCAGCACCATCGTGTTGATGGTCGTGCCGCGCCAGTGCAGCACCAGGACCGCGGCCAGCAGCGACACCGGGATGGCCACGACGCTGATCACGGCGGTGCGCCACGAGTACAGGAACAGGCACAGCATCACGACCATGAGGATCGCGCCGAGGACCAGCGCCTTGGTCAGGTTGTTGATCGCGTCCTCGATGAAGGTGGCGGGCCGGAAGATCTGCGGGTCCACGGTGACCCCGGTCAGGCCCGGCTCCAGCTCCTTCAGCGCCTCCTCGACGCCCTTGGTGACGTCCAGGGTGTTCGCCCAGGGCAGCTTCTCGACGATGAGCATCAGCCCGTCGCCCTCGTTGATGACCGCGTCGCCGATGAGCGGCTGGTGGTCACGGACGAGATCGGCGACGTCGCTCAGCTTGATGGTGCGCCCGTCCCGCGTGGTGATCGGCAGGTTGGCCAGGTCGGCGTGGGTGACGATCGGCTGCACGTGCCGCACGCCCACGCGCTGGCCCTGGCTCTCCAGCCAGCCGCCGCGGCCGATGTAGTGGCCCGCGGAGTACTGCTGCAGGCCCGCGTCGAGCGCGTCCGCGGTCGCCGTCATGACCGTCTCCAGGCTGACCTTCTGCTGCGCCATCCGCTTCGGGTCGGCCTGCACCTGCAGCATCTCCAGCCGCTCGCCCCAGATCGGCACGTTGGCCACGCCCGGCACCCGCAGCAGCCGCGACCTGATCTTCCAGTACGCCGTCATCGACAGGTCCATCATGTCGATCTTCGGGTCGTTGCTGGACAGGCCGATCTTGAGCACCCGGCTGGTGGCCGACAGCGGCTGCAGCATCACCGGCGGCGCGGCCCAGCTCGGCAGCGTGGGGGTGACCGCGGCGATGCGTTCGGCGACCAGCTGCCGCGCGGTGAGCAGGTCGGTGCCCTGGTCGAACAGCAGCACGATCTGCGACAGCTGCTCGACCGACCGCGACCGGATCGTCTTCACCCCGGGTATGCCGTTGAACGACTGCTCCAGCGGCACCGTGATCAGCTGCTCCACCTCGGTCGGCGCCAGGCCGATCGCCACGGTGTGGATCTCCACCTTCGGCGGGGCGAACTCCGGGAAGACGTCGACCTTCATCGTGCCCAGCTGCTGGATGCCGAAGAAGACCAGGAAGACGGTCAGGGCGACGACGATGTACCTGAACTTCAGGCTCCATCCGACGATCCACTTCATGAGCGGCCTCTCTCCGTTGCCCCGGCCGTCAGTGGCCGACCTCGTCCTCGATGCCGGCCAGCTCCTGCACGCCGACGACCACCACGGGGGTGCCCGGCGCCGGGCCGTGTGACAGGTGCTTGACCTGCCCGTCCTCCTGCTTGACCACGACCGCGTGCCGCTCGTACACCAGCGGCGACGGGTTGGTGTAGACGAACCACTCGCCGTCGTCGTCGAGGAACGCGGCGCCGGCGGGCACGGTCAGGCCCTGGGCGGTGGCGGTGACCGGGACGGTCTGCACCGCCAGCCGCTTGGCGGCCTGCTCGGTCAGCGTGATGCGGACGTGGTCGGAGCCCTCGATCTCCTCCACGGTCGCCGGCTCGCCCTCGATCTTGTACTTGTCGGGCACCACGCCGCCGCAGCCGGCCAGCGCGAGCGCGCCCACCAGCGGCACCGTGACCAGCGCCGTCCGGATCCGCCGCGCCAGGCCCGCCTCGGTGCCGGGCTGCGCCGGGCCGGCCGGCGGCAGCGGGTCGAAGAGGTGGTCGCCGGCGGTGTCGCGCTCGGTCACCCGGCCGAAGCGCAGGTACAGCACCGGCAGCAGGAACAGCACCACGATCAGCAGGGTCACCAGCCCGCCCAGCACGACGACGGACATCGGGCGCAGGATCTCCAGCCCGCCGATCCCGCCGAAGACCGCGATCGGCAGCAGCAGGGCCGCGATCGACACCGCGCAGACCACGGTCGTCGCGGCGGCGTCCTTCGTGCCGCGCACGACCAGGTCCCGGCCGAACGGCACGCCCTCGGTGAGCTCCTGCTGCTGGTACCGGCGGATCAGCAGCACGACGGCCCGCGCGGCCAGGCCGAACACGGCGAGCAGCCCGGCCGCCGCACCCAGCGTCAGGCCGCCGACGAGCAGCGCCGCCACCACGCCGCCGACGGTGGCCAGCGGGATCGCGATCACCCCGAGCAGCGCCAGCCGCCAGCTGCGGAAAGCGGCCTGCAGCAGCAGGAAGATCGCGATCGCGGCGGCCAGCGCCGTCCACGCGACCGTGACCAGCGCCGCCTGCCGCTGCTCGAATTTGCCCACCACCTCGGCGTGGTGCTCCAGCGGGAACTGCACCTGCTTGAGCAGCGCGTTCACGTCGCCGGCCACCGCGCCGACGTCGCGGCCGGTCACGTCCGCGGTCACGTCGAGGTGGTTGGAGACGTCCTCGTGCAGGATGACCGCCGGGTTGGGCGCCACCTGCACCGTGGCGACGTCGCCGATGCGGACCTGCTTGCCGCTCGGGGTGTCCACGAGCAGCTGCTCGACGTCGGCCGCGCTCTGGCGGATCTTCGGGTCGCCCCAGACCACGACGTCGAACACCTTCTGCTGGTCGAACAGGTTGCCCACGGTGAGCCCGCCCACCAGCGTCGCCGCGGCACGGCGTACGTCGCCCGGCTTGACGCCCGCGGCCTGCGCCTTGGCCAGGTCCACGGTCACCTCGACCGCCGGCTCCTCCAGCGCGCGCTCGACGTTGACGCCGCTGACGCCGTCCACCTTGCCCAGCAGGCCCTTGATCTCCTCGGCCTTGGCGGCGAGCACCTCGGGGTTCTCGCCGTAGACGCGCACCTCGACGTCCTCCTCGCGCTCGCCCAGGATGTCGGTGACCCGCTCCTGCGAGTACGTCGCCACGTCGGACGCGACGCCCTGGTAGCCGCGTACGGTGTCGCGGATGGAGGCGATCGTGTCGCCGTAGTCGGCGCCCGGCTCGATCTTCACCCACACCTTGCCGGCGTTGACGTTGACGATCTGGTCGGACATCACCGCGCGGCCGACGTGCCCGCCTACCCCCACGACGCCGGGCAGGGCGCCGATGTCGGCGACGGCCTTCCTGGTGATCTCGGTCATCCGCGGCAGCGAGGTGCCGGGCGCGGCTTCGAGGTGCACCAGCACGTCCCGTTCCTGGAACGCGGGGCGCAGCGTGGGGTGCAGGAACGGCAGCGCCAGCGCGCCGATCAGGGCGAGCGCGGCGGCCCCGGCGACCGCGACCCCGGTGTGGCCGAGCAGGCGCGGCGCGAACCGGTCGTAGCCGGTGCGCAGCGGGCCGGCCGCCGGGGAGCCGGCCTGCAGGATCGGCGCGCGGCCCAGCAGCAGCAGCGCCAGGGCCGGCGTGACCAGCAGCGCGACCAGCATGGACGCCACCACGGCGAGCAGGTAGGACAGCGCGACGGGGGCCAGGAAGGCCTTGCCCGCGCCCTCCAGGAAGAAGATCGGCACCGTCGCCACGGCCACGATGAGGATCGCGTACACCATCGATCCGCGTACGGCGGCGAGGGCGTGCGCGATGGCGGACCACACCGAGTCGGGCGACCCGCCCCGCAGGCGGTACTCGCGGATGCCGCGGGCGGCATGGTGGGTGTCGGCGACGACGTCGTGGATCACGGCGGTCAGGCCCAGCACGAGGCCCGCCACGATCATGGGGTTGACCGTGGTGCCCCGCAGGTACAGCACCACGACGGCGACGGCCAGCGACAGCGGCACCACCACCGCGATGATCACGGTCTTGCGCCAGCTCCACAGCAGCAGCCCCGCCACGACCAGCATCAGCAGCAGGCCGCCCAGCAGCACCCAGGACAGGTGCTCGAACGACGACTCGATGAACGTCGCCGGGCGGTAGAGCGAGGTGTCCACGGTGACGCCGCCCAGGCCCGGCGCCATGGATGCCATGGCGGCCTCCACGCCCTTGGTCACCTCGACCGCGTTCGCCTCCGGGAACTTCTCCACGACCAGGTAGAGGCAGGGCTGCCCGCCGGCGCACACCGCGTCGCCGATGAGCGGCTGGTGGTTCTCCACCACGGTCGCCACGTCCCCGAGGGTCTTGGGCGCGCCCGCCGGGGCGGTCTCGCCCGGGGCGCTCTCCAGCGGCACCTTCGCCAGGTCGGCCGCGGTCTTGATGGTCTGCTCGTGGAAGATGTTCAGCCGCTGGTTCACGGTGTCGATGAAGCCGCCGGTGCCGGGACTCGACGCCTCCAGGAAGGTCAGCGGCGACACCTCGAGCGCGTTGCCCGTGGTCGCGATCACCTGCGCCAGCGTGGTGCCGTTCGCCTTGAGCCGCTGCGGGTCGACGAGCACCTGCAGCTGCCGGTCCCGGAAGCCCCACACGGTCACGTTCGCCACGCCGGGCACGCCCATCAGCCGGGGGCTGATCACCCAGCGGGCCAGCACCGAGACGTCGATCGGGCTCAGCGTCCCCGAGCCCAGCTTGATCATCGCGGCCCGCCGGTACGACGAGACGGGCTGGATCATCTGCGGCGGCTTGGCCACCTCGGGCAGGCCGGCGACGCCGACCGCCTGGGTGAGGCGCTCCTGCACCACCTGGCGCGCGTCGAGCACGTCGGTGCCGGGCTCGAACGTCATCACCACCGACGACAGGCCGGGCAGCGACGCGGACTCGATCTCGTCCAGGAACGGCACGCCGACCAGCAGATCCTGTTCCAACGGGACGGTGATGAGCTGCTCGACCTCCTCGGCGGACAGGCCGAGCGCCTCGGTCTGCACCTCCACCGTGGTCGGGGTGAACTCCGGCAGCACGTCCACCGGCATCTTGTGCAGCTGCACCGCGCCGTACAGCATCAGCCCGGCGGCGAGCGGGAGCACCAGCAGCCGGAACCGCATACCCGCTTCGATGATCCAACGCATCGCTGCCCCCTGCTGCCTACCGGGGTGGAATGATGAGGTCGAGCCGGACGAAACGTCCTATTTCATGAGATTTTTTTAGACTATTACGGCAGCGCACATCAGATGCCCGGAACCCGAAAACCGGACAAATCAGCTGAGGCACAGCAGGCTCTCAGGCGGTGCCCCCGTGCCGCCGCAACGGTTCCGGCGGACTTCCGCCTTCCCGGCGCGCCGGTGCGGG
The DNA here is from genome assembly GCF_040675365.1 of Catellatospora sp. NPDC049609. NCBI lineage: Bacteria > Bacillati > Actinomycetota > Actinomycetes > Micromonosporales > Micromonosporaceae > Catellatospora > Catellatospora sp. NPDC049609. The sequence goes on from NZ_JBFAOU010000023.1 coordinate 50,568, forward strand.
ACCCGCTCGACAATGGATGCGCGAACAGCGGAGGACGCCCGTGGTGATGCAGAGTTCCAATCCAGTACTGACCCGGCGGATCGACAGCCCCGTCGTGCTCGACGAACGGGGCCGGGTGACCCTGGACGGGGTCGCCGGACGCACCCTGGTGCTCATCGCGGTCACCGTGGTCGCCGCGGCGGTGTCGTGGAACCTGCTGCGGAGCCCGGCCTGGACCGGGCTGGCCGCGCTCGGCTCCACGCTGGCCACGCTGGCCCTGGTGCTGGTGATCACGATCAAGCAGATCACCAACCCGCTCGTGATCAGCGGGTACGCCGTACTGCAGGGCGTCTTCCTGGGCGTGGTGAGCCGCGAGCTGGAGCAGCAGTTCCCCGGCATCGTGATCCAGGCCGTGATCGGCACCTTCGGGGTGTTCCTGGCGATGGCGGCGCTCTACCGGGCCCGCATCCTGCGCGCCAGCCGGCGCTTCGCCCAGGTGATCACCGGCGCGCTGCTGGGCATCCTGCTGCTCAGCCTGCTCGACCTGGCGCTGCGCTTCTTCGGCCGCGGCCTGCCCATCTACCAGGCCGGCACGGTCGGCGTGATCTTCGCGGTGATCTGCGTGATCGTCGGCGCGCTCACCTTCGTGCTCGACTTCGACCAGGTCGAACGCGCCGTCGCCGGCGGCCTGCCACCCCGCTACGGCTGGTATCTCGCCTTCGGCATGCTGGTCGGCCTGATCTTCCTCTACTGGCAGATCATCCGCCTGCTCAGCTACGTCCGCCGCTAGGAAAGGAAGGGCACCTTCTTAACGCTCCGCGTAGAGGAAGGGCACCTTCTTAACCCTCGGTCCGCCCCTCGGCTTTCCGCGGTGGACCCGCCGGTGCGCAAGATCGCTGTTTCGGGTCGGAAAGTGCGGTGGGACCACGCTTTCCGACCGGAAACAGCGATCTCCCCGCCAAGCCACAAGCGGCCCGGCCCGGTGGTGCGGTCAAACCGCACTTTCCGGGAAAAGCGATCTTCGCTCAAGCACCATCGGCCGGGGACCGGCCGGGCTCCGGGTCAGCGGAGGGTCAGCGGACGGGGTGGCCCGCGGCGCGCAGGGCCGACTTGACCTCGCCGATGCCGACCTCGCCGAAGTGGAACACGCTCGCCGCCAGCACCGCGTCGGCACCGGCCTCGATCGCCGGCGGGAAGTCCGCCGCCTTCCCGGCACCACCGGAGGCGATCACCGGGATGTCCACCACGGCACGCACCTCCTTGATCAGCTCCAGGTCGAAGCCCTCCTTGGTGCCGTCGGCGTCCATGGAGTTCAGCAGGATCTCCCCCGCGCCCAGCTCCGCGCCGCGCCGCGCCCACTCGATCGCGTCCAGCCCGGCCGACTTGCGCCCGCCGTGCGTGGTCACCTCGAACCCGCGGCCCTCCTTGAGGCGCCGTACGTCCAGCGACAGCACCAGCACCTGGCTGCCGAACCGGCGGGCGATCTCGGTGATCAGCTCTGGGCGGTGGATCGCCGCGGTGTTCACCCCGACCTTGTCGGCCCCGGCGCGCAGCAGCACGTCGACGTCGTCGACCGAGCGCACGCCGCCGCCCACGGTCAGCGGGATGAAGACCGTCTCCGCGGTGCGCCGCACCACCTCGAGCATCGTGCCGCGGCCCTCCACCGAGGCCGACACGTCCAGGAAGGTGATCTCGTCCGCGCCCGCCGCGTCGTACGCCGCCGCCAGCTCCACCGGATCCCCGGCGTCGCGCAGGTCGACGAAGTTCACCCCTTTGACCACCCGCCCGCCGTCCACGTCCAGACAGGGAATGACCCGCACCGCGACACTCATACCGCCGAACCTACCCGCCCTCCGGTCCACCCTGACGCTTTGGTCCGTTTCCTGAGACCGGACCCGAGATCACGACGATCTTGCGGGAACTGTTGCCCTTTTGTCCGGTACGAGCGTGTCGTACCCACAGTCCACGCAAGATCGGCCCGTCAGGAGAGGGCGGTGAGGGCTTCCTGGATCGTGAAGGCGCCGGAGTAGACGGCCTTGCCGGTGATGACGCCCTCGACGCCGATGGGTTCGAGGGTGGCCAGGGCGCGCAGGTCGTCGAGGGTGGAGACGCCGCCGGAGGCGATGACGGGCGCGGACGTGGCCGCGCAGACGTCGCGCAGCAGCTGCAGGTTGGGGCCCTGGAGCATGCCGTCCTTGAGGATGTCGGTGACCACGTAGCGGGCGCAGCCGGCCTTGTCGAGGCGCTCCAGCACCTCGTAGAGGTCGCCGGCGTCCTTGGTCCAGCCGCGGACGGAGACGGTGCGGCCGCGCACGTCGAGCCCGACCGCGACGCGGTCGCCGTACTCGCCGACGACCCGGTCGCACCACTGCGGGTCCTCCAGCGCGGCGGTGCCGATGTTGACCCGGGCGGCGCCGGTGGCCAGCGCCGCCGTGAGCGACGCGTCGTCGCGGATGCCGCCGGTCAGCTCGACCTTGATGTCCAGCCGCGCGATCACGTCGGCCAGCAGCGCCGCGTTGGAGCCCCGGCCGAACGCGGCGTCGAGGTCGACCATGTGGATCCACTGCGCCCCGGCGGACTGGAACGACAGCGCGGCGGTCAGCGGGTCGCCGTACGACGTCTCGCTGCCGGCGGCGCCCTGCACCAGGCGCACCGCCTGTCCCCCGACGACGTCCACGGCGGGCAGCAGGTCCAGGGCCATCAGGAACTCCTTCGGTCGAATGCGACGATCACGAACACGGGCAGGGTCAGCACCAGCAGCAGCGTCAGCGCGACCGCCAGCGCGGTGGACGGGACCAGTTTCCAGATCACGAACAGCACCATGGCCGCCACCACGGCGATCCCGGCCCGCTGGGCGGCGCTGCGCCGCGCCGACAGGCGCCCGGTACGCCGTACCCGCAGTTCGTACAGGCTCAGGCGGCGCCACACGGCGCGACGCGCCAGCCGACGGGCCGCGCGCCTCTCCTCGGCGGCGACGGCCGCCCGCGCGGCCGCCTCCCGCGCCTGGCGGCGCAGCTTCCGCTCCTTGCTCACCGTGTCTCCTCACGCCTGCCGTGCCCGGCGCGCCCCGGGCTCGCCGCAGTTCGCGGCGAGCCTAGCGGGCGGGGTCACAGCGTGGCGATCCAGTTGCGCAGGACGGCCGCGCCGATCGCGCCGGACTTCTCCGGGTGGAACTGGGTGACCGACAGCGGGCCCCGTTCCGCGGCGGCGACGAACGTCGCGTGCTCGTGGGTCGACGTGGTGACCAGCGCGACCCCGTCGAGGTCGGCGTTGGGCAGGGCGGCGTACGAGTGCACGAAGTAGCACCGCGCGTCGGCGTCGACGCCGGAGAACAGGTGCGAGCCGGCGGGCGCGTCGAGCAGGTTCCAGCCCATGTGCGGCACGCGCCGCGCGGCCAGCCGGGTCACCGCGCCGGGCAGCAGGCCCAGGCCCTTGGTGACCACGCCGTGCTCGTCGCCGGAGTCGAACATGATCTGCGCGCCGACGCAGATGCCCAGCACGGGCCGCCCGGCGATGACGCGGTCGGCGATGACCGGCCCGGCCTGCGCCGCCTCGATGCCCGCCATGCACGCCGCGAACGCGCCCACGCCCGGCACGACCAGGCCGTCGGCCCGCTCGGCGGCGGCCAGGTCGGGCGTGACGACCACGTCCGCGCCCGCCGCCTCCAGGGCCCGCTGCGCCGAGCGCAGGTTGCCCGACCCGTAGTCGAGCACCGTCACCTTCGGCTGCGCCGTCATGCCTGCTCCTCGCTGCGCTCGTCGGCGGCACGGCTCAGGCACGGCCGCACGGTTCGCTCGCTGCGCTCGCTCACAGGACCCCCTTGGTGCTGGGGACCGCGCCCGCGCTGCGCGGGTCGATCTCGACGGCGGTCCGCAGGGCGCGGGCCAGCGCCTTGAACTGGCCCTCGACCACGTGGTGCGCGTCGGGCCGGGTGCCCGGCCGGGCCGCCCGCAGCACCGACACGTGCAGCGTGATCCTGGCGGTCTGGCCGAACGACTCGAAGATGTGCCGCGTCATCGACGTCGGGTACACCGGGCCGATGTACGGCGCGAGGTCCATCGGCTCGTCGTGCACCACGTAGGGGCGGCCGGACAGGTCCACCGCGGCCTGCACCAGCACCTCGTCCATGGGCACCACGGCGTCGCCGTACCGCCGGATGCCGGCCTTGTCGCCCAGCGCGATGGCGAACGCCTCGCCGAGGGCCAGCGCCGTGTCCTCCATGGTGTGGTGCGCGTCGATCTCCAGGTCGCCCTCGGTGCGCACGGTCAGGTCGAACCCGCCGTGCCGGGCGATCTGGTTGAGCATGTGGTCGAAGAAGCCGACCCCGGTGCCGATCTCGCCGCGGCCCGTGCCGTCGAGGTCGATCTCGACGAGGACCTTGGTCTCCTTGGTGACCCGCTCGACCCGTCCGGTCCTGGTCATGCCGTCGCCTCGCTTCGCTCGTCCCCACCGAGGGGGTTCGTGGTCGTCTCGCCGCGCCCGCTCACGGTCGCAGCTCCTTCATGGCGTCCAGGAACGCGCTGGTCTCCGCCGGGGTGCCCGCGGTGACCCGCAGCCAGCCGGGCAGGCCCACGTCGCGCACCAGCACGCCCTGGCCGAGCAGGGTCCGCCAGGCGGCGTGCTGGTCGGGGAACGGTCCGAACAGGACGAAGTTCGAGTCGGAGTCGGCCACCGTCCAGCCGCTCGCGCGCAGGTCCGCCACGATGCGGTCGCGCTGCGCCTTGATCGCCTCGACGGTGCCCAGCAGCACGTCCGCGTGCGCCAGCGCCGCGCGGGCGGCGGCCTGCGTCAGCGCGGAGAGGTGGTACGGCAGGCGCACCAGCTGCACCGCCTCCACGATCGCCGGGTGCGCGGCGAGGTAGCCGACGCGTGCCCCGGCGAAGGCGAACGCCTTGCTCATCGTGCGGCTGACCACCAGCCGCGGGTGCTTGTCGAGCAGCTCCAGCGCGCTGGGCGTGCCCGGCCGGCGGAACTCGGCATACGCCTCGTCGACCACGACCAGGCCCTCGGTCTCGGCCAGCACCGCCTCGACCACGTCGAAGTCCAGCGCGGTGCCGGTCGGGTTGTTCGGCGAGCAGAGCAGCGTCAGCGCGGGCCGGTGCCGGCGCGCCTGCTCGGCCGCGTGCGCGGCGGTCAGCCCGAAGTCGTCGCCGCGCCCGCCGTCCACCCAGGTGGTGGCTGTGCCCGCGGCCAGCAGCGGATGCATCGAGTACGCCGGGCCGAAGCCCAGCGCGACCCGGCCCGGCCCGGCGAACGCCTGGAACAGCTGCTGCTGCACCTCGTTGGAGCCGTTCGCGGCCCACAGCTGCTCGGCGGTGAGCCCGTGCCCGCAGTAGGCGGCCAGGTCGGCGCGCAGCTTCACCGCGTCCCGGTCGGGGTAGCGGTTCAGGTCCGCGATCTCCCCGGCGATGGCCCGGGACACCGCCCGCACCACCTCGTCGGGCAGCGCGTACGAGTTCTCGTTGGTGTTCAGCCGCACCGGCACGTCCAGCTGCGGCGCGCCGTACGCGCTGCGCCCGCGCAGCTCCTCCCGCAGCAGCCCCTGCACCCAGGCGTCGTCGCTCATGCCGCGCTCCCCTTCTCGAAGCGCGCGGTCACGGCCTCGCCGTGCGCGGGCAGGTCCTCGGCGTTGGCCAGGGCCACCACGTGGTGCGCCACGTCGCGCAGCGCGTCCTGCGTGTACTCCACGACGTGGATGCCGCGCAGGAACGACTGCACGGACAGGCCGGACGAGTGCCGGGCGCACCCGGCGGTGGGCAGCACGTGGTTGGAGCCGGCGCAGTAGTCGCCCAGCGAGACCGGCGCGTACGCCCCCACGAAGATCGCCCCGGCGTTGCGCACCCGCATCGCCCACTCGCGGGCGTCGCGGGTCTGGATCTCCAGGTGCTCGGCGGCGTACGCGTCGACCACCCGCAGCCCCTGCGCCAGGTCGTCGACCAGCACGACGCCGGACTGCCGGCCGCCGAGCGCGGTGGCCACCCGCTCGCTGTGCCGGGTGCGGGCGACCCGCACCGCGAGCTCGGCGTCGACCGCGTCGGCCAGCGCGGGCGAGTCGGTGACCAGCACGCTGGCCGCCATCGGGTCGTGCTCGGCCTGGCTGATCAGGTCGGCGGCGACGTGCGCCGGGTCGGCGGTGTCGTCGGCGAGGATCGCGATCTCGGTCGGCCCGGCCTCGGCGTCGATGCCGACCACCCCGCGCACCAGGCGCTTGGCGGCCGTCACCCACAGGTTGCCCGGACCGGTGATCAGGTCCACCGGCGCGCAGTCGTCGGCGGCGGGCAGCTCGCGCTCCGGGTCGGCGGTGCCGCGGGTGCCGTAGGCGAGCATCGCCACGGCCTGCGCGCCGCCCACGGCGTACACCTCGTCGACGCCCAGCAGCGCGCAGGCGGCCAGCACCCGCGCGTCGGGCAGCCCGGTCGCCTGCTGCGGCGGGCTCGCGATGACCAGGCTGGCCACGCCCGCGGCCTGCGCGGGCACCACGTTCATGACCACGGTCGACGGGTAGACGGCCAGCCCGCCGGGCACGTAGAGGCCGACCCGGGACACCGGCAGCCAGCGCTCGGTCACCGTGCCGCCGGGCACGACCTGGGTGGTGTGGTCGGTGCGGCGCTGGTCGGCGTGGACCTTGCGGGTGCGCTCGATCGCCTCCAGCAGCGCGGCCCGCACCTCGGGCTCCAGCGCCTGCTCGGCTTCCTTGATCGCTTCCGCGGGCACCCGCAACGCGGCCAGGTCCACCCCGTCGAGCCGATGGGTGGCCTCCTTGACCGCCTCGACACCATGCTCGCGCACCCCGTCGACCAGCGGGCGGATCTGCTCCACCGCCTGGCTGACGTCGATCTGGGCACGGGGCAGCAGGTTGCGCGGATCGATGTCACGTCCACGCAGGTCGATACGGGTCAACACTCCCAAAAGTCTACTGGCGTGCCCGTTGCGCCCGGCGCGCGCGCCCAGGCACTGGGACAGTGACCCGGGCCACCCGGGGACGTTTCCTCACGGCGCGGCGGCGGCGGCGCCGTTGACACATCCCGGCGTTAGGCTCAGCCAATGACCGGGACGCTGCCGCTGTTCCCGCTGGGCACGGTGCTCTTCCCGGGCCTGGTGCTGCCGCTGCACATCTTCGAGGAGCGCTGGCGCACGCTGGTGCGCAACCTGATGGACCTGCCCGACGGCACGCCGCGCGAGTTCGGCGTGGTCGCCATCGAGCGCGGCCTGGAGGTCATGCCGCCGCCGCACGACGGCGTCGCCACCTCCGAGGTGGTGGTGCACGAGGTCGGCTGCGTCGCGCAGCTCCGGAAGATCACCGAGCTGCCGGACGGCCGCTTCGACATCGTCACCGTGGGCCAGCGCCGGTTCCGCATCACCGGTTTCGTGCCCAGCCCGCACCCCTACCCCGTGGTCGGCGTCGAGTGGCTGCCCGAGCCCGCCGCCGACGAGGCCGCCGACAGCCTCGCCCCCCGCGTGCTGGCGGCGTTCCGGGAGTATCTCGGCGTCCTGCGCGGCGGCCCCGACGACCAGCTCCCGGAGGATCCGGTGGTGCTGTCGCACCTGGTCGCGGCGAGCGCCTCGCTCACCGTGGGCGACCGGCAGCGGCTGCTCAGCGCCCCGGACCCGGCGACCCGGCTGCGCGAGGAGCTGAAGCTGCTCGCCCGCGAGACCGCGCTGCTGCGCGAGGTGCGGGCGGTGCCGGCCCAGCTCGCCCAGCTCGGCCCGACCCCGGCGATGAACTGACCGCGGCCTACCGCGGCGAGTCGAGCGGGTGGTCGTCGTAGCCGTCGTCGGCGTAGGTGTCCTCGTCCTCCTCGCGCCGCAGCGACGGCCACCGCGACCAGGCCGCCATCAGCGCGTAGCTGACCACCGCGCCGAACGCCGGGATCAGCAGGGTGCCGCCGACGGCGTACGGGAAGAAGTCGAGCTCCTTGATCGCGCGCAGGTCCGGCGGCCGGTGCACGATGCTGTCCACGGGCGCGCTGGTCTTGAGGCGCTCGTACTCGGCCAGGCCGATGTGGTGGCCGAGATACCAGGCGACCCAGCCCGCGATGACCGCGCCCACCAGCACCCCGGCCAGCTGGATCGGCCCGCGGCGCGAGGGCAGCAGCACCCAGGCCAGCACCGCGACGAGCACCCCGAAGCCCAGGCCGAGCAGCACGAACCAGCCCTCGGCCGCGGCCAGCTCCTCCGGCTCGCCCGAGATGTAGACCAGGCCGCGCTCGGTGCCCAGCTCGGCCATCCGCAGCGGCAGCTCCGGCGCGAGCGCGTGCCACAGCAGCCCGAGCCCGAGCCCGAGCACGCCGATCACGGCCGCCGTCACCAGCGCCCAGAGCACGTCGGCGCCGTACCCGCCGCGCGCCGCCGGCTGCGGTGTCACCGGGTGGGCAGGTTCGCCGTAGGGATCGCCGTAGGCGGGTGTGTCGTCGGAGAGCATGCTCGAACCGTATTCCCCTCAGCGTGGCCGTCGCCCCCGCGGGGCCCGGCTGGGCGTGATGCGACCCTTCGTGCCGTGCTGCGATAGGTTGTCCAGACCGATCGCTGAACGCGGGAGCCGCAATGATTTCACAGGAACGGCTGCAGGAGATCGTCCGGCACTGGGCCGTCACCGAGACGCTGCGCCGGGGGTATCCGTGCGAGCCGCGGCTCACCGAGTTCGAGGCGGGCTGGGTGGTCTGGGCGCCCCGCCCCGCGGGCGGGCCGATCCCCGAGCCCGGCAGCGGCGAGACCGTGATCATCGATCGGGATACCGGCGAGCTGACCGTGGTGCCGGGCCTGCCGCCGCAGGTGGCGATGAGCCGGTACGCCTCCGGCGAGGGCCGTGCCGCGACCGGCGGGGTGGCGACGCAGTTCGGCGGCCCGCCGCCGATGCCGCCGCTGCCCCCCATGCCGGTGCCCCCGGCGGTCGACGGCCCGCCGCTGCCCGCGCCGCCCCCGATCGCCCCCGTCTCCCCGTTCGGCCCGCCGCCGGTGGACCCCGCCGAGCTGGCCCGGCGCGCGGAGGCGCTCGCGGCGGAGCTCACTCGCCTCGGCGGCGCCGCCACAACGCTGCCCCAGGTGGTGGCGGTGCTGGAGGTGGGCGGCCAGGTCTTCGAGGCGCTCGGGCACACCGCCGACGCCGAGCCCGACCACCATCCGGCCGTACGCCATGCGCTGGCCTCGATCGCGCCCGGCAACCGCAACCGCGGCGCGCACCGGCACCCGGAGCTGCTCGCCCTGTCCCGGGCGCTGCACACGCTCGCCGACGGCGCGGCCCGCCCCGACCAGGTGGCCCAGCTGCTGTCCGGTGCCACCCTGCGGCTGCGGCTGCTGCGCGAGGGCACCGCCCCGGCCGGCGCCGCCCCGGCCGCCTCCTGCCACACCTGCGGCACCATCCTGGTCAGCCTCGGCATGCGCGGCGAGCTGCCCCGCGACCTGGAGACGCCGGACCAGCCGCCGAACCCGCCCGCCGACGCCGACGCCACCCGCGCCATCACCGCCGAGGCGGTCACCGCGACCGTCGCCGCACCCGGCCTGCGCCACCGGCTGCCGGTGCTGCCGTTCCTGGTGGACCTGCTCGCGCCGTACGCGCCCTTCTACCCCGTGCTGCAGAGCCGTCGGGGCGTGGCGCAGCGGGCCGAGTCGTTCACCGTCGACGTCTGGGTGCGCGAGCACACCGCTGACACGCTCGGCGAGGCCGCCACGCGGGTCGGGGCGCGGCTCTACCCGATCGGCGGCGAGCCCGCCGGATACCACTCGATCATCGCGGTAGACGAGCACCGGCGCGTCTTCGCGATCGACCACGCCGGCATCTGGTTCCTCGGCCCCGATCTGGCCCACGCCGTGCAGACCCTGCTCACCGGCGGCCCCACCCCGCGCCTGCGCGCCGACGGCACCTGGTGACCAGCGCCCCGCGGATTCCAGCTCGATCTGCCGGGCACCCGGGCGTCGGAGTGCTCCGAGAACGCCCAGGCGCCTGGCAGATCGGCTGATCCAGCGGGTCAGCTCGGGAGTTCGAGGGTGCCGTCGTCGCGCACGCGCGGCATCGGGTGGCCCTGCAGCAGCACCACGAAGGCCGTGTCCAGCTCGGGTCCGGCGTACCACTCGCCGGCCTGGTCCAGCACCCACACCCGGCCCAGCTCGTCCACGGCGATGATGCCGTCGCCGGCCTGCTCGGCGCCGATCGGCGCGAGCGGGCAGCCGATCACCGCCGAGAACTCCGCCAGCGAGGCCGCGGTCGCACCGACCAGGTCGCCGCCGAACTCGAACGGCCGCACCCGGTGCGCCACCCCCTGCCCGCGGCGCACCGAGACCAGGTAAGGGAACTTCTCCACGGCCGCGCGGGCCGTGTCCAGCGGCGGGTGACCGTACTCGACCAGTGCGTGCATCGCCAGCTCGGCCCACTCCTGCGAGCTGACCTGCCGCCCGCCGATGCGCAGCGGCACGTCCCAGCCGCCCGCGGCCAGCGTCGCGGCGATGTCCGGGGACAGGTGCGCCAGCGCGGCCGGGATGCCCGTCTCCGGGGCCACCGGCTCGACCGGCTCGGGCGCCACCGTCCCCGGGGCGAGCCCGAAGTGGATCCACGCGGCCAGGCAGGTGTCGCACGGACCGGCCGCCGTGCCGCCCAGCGGGTCGCCCGGGTCGCGGACCAGCGTCACCCGCAGCTCCTGGATGCCCTGGGCGGCGGCGCGCACGCCGTCGAGGTCGATCGGGGGCTCGCCGCGCTGCGCCGCCGCGTGGTCGTGGTCGTGCAGCCAGTCCGAGAGCACGACCAGCTCGGCGTGCCGGCGCGAGCCGCGTACCAGCGTGTTGGAGGGCTGCGCGGCCAGCCACTGGGCCACCAGCGGGTGGTGGTTGAGGGTCTGGTCGCCCTTGGCCCCGGTCGACTCGCGCGGCACGCCGTCGGCGGGCACCAGCCGCACCGCCACGCCCGGCGCCGCGCCGCCGCCGAGCCGGCGCAGCGCCGCGAGCGGGTCGGCGGTGACGGGGGCGGGCTGCTCCTCCGCCCGGTGCGCCAGGTACATGCGGCGTACGTGCTCCAGCGGCACCGACGGGTACGTGCTGACCCGGGCGTCCTCGCGGTCGATGACCAGGCGCGCGCCCGCGCCCGGCTCAGGTGGACCGGCCGAGTCCGGCAGCGTCCAGACGATGAAGCACTCGGGGAACTCGGCGACGTAGGGGCGGTGCGAGCCGCCCGCCTCCCGGGCCAGCTGCTCGGCCACCCGTTGCGCGTCCATGGCAGTGACGGTCATCGCCAGTCCTTTCGTGTGCACGACCCGGACCGCGTGGCACGCGAATCCGCTAACACACTGCCATTACCGCGCCGGGTCTGGAAAATGTGTCCAATCAGGAGTGTCATTGTGGCGGCCGGGCACCGTGCTCGCCTGCGGCGGCGACACGGCGAGCGGCCTCCTCCCGGCGCTCCTCCCCCACCCGGTCGAGCGCATCCAGCGCGGCGGGGCTCAGATCAGGCTCAGGCGCCCGGCCGGCATGCATCTCCGGATGACGCTCGGGAACGCCGTCGAAATGACCGATGACGACAGACCCGGCCTTCCTGCCGAACGACCCCCCGCGCTCGTAGACCATTAGCAGTGGCTCGAAGGGGTCGGGCAGGCCCTGCGGCCAAACGCGGAGGGTCGTGAAGTTCAGCATGTACGGGATGACCCGCTTGTCGATGGGGCGCAGACCCCGGCCTGCCAACCCACTGAGCACGGTCTCGACATGGTCGCCGGCGAGGCGGGCCGACGGGTCGGCCGCGACCGCGATGTCGTAGAAGGGCCAGCTGGTGAGGCAGCCCAACGCCTGCGCCCACATCGCGGACCGCCGCAGATACTCGCGCATCAACGCGAGCCGCGAGCCGTTGTGCCGGATGCTCTCCTCGAACCGCACCTCGGCCAGCCGCGTCACCAACTGCTGGGTGCTCATACCCGCCGTCATCACCGAGCCCTCATCGTCTCCAAATCACCTGGCCGCGCCTCGAGGATCTCGCGGCCTACCATGTCTGCGCGCCCGGACGGGCAGTGCCGATCCGGTCACGCCGGATTCCCCGCCGAGCTGGCAGCACGTTTGAAGCCTCCAGCCGGACGCCCGAAGCCCATGGCCCACTCGGCGTCCGCGGCATCCATCTCGGCCGGGTCGATCCCGGCCAGAGGCGTCGACTACAGCCGCTCGCGCAGCGGGCCGGCCCTCATCCCCAGAACGCCGAAATACACCAGACCGTTCTCGCGCCGGAACCGTCCCCCGCGCTCCCAGAGGGCGATCAGTGGTTCATAGGGCTCCGGAAGGTCGAGGCCGGTGGCCGGCAGCGCGTCGAAATGCAACGCGTGCCCGGCCAACTTCCGCTCCATCGGCGAGCCTCCGTGGCCGGCGATCTCCTCGATAACGGCTTCAAGCCGGAGCGCTGATCGTCTGCCCGGTGCGCCAGGTACGTGCGTCGGGTAGTTCCAGATCCACCCGTCATGCCGGCGATCCGACTACGGTGCGGTGGAGGAACTCCCACTCCGGTGCCGCCGAGAGCACCTCCCGCACCCGGTCGGCCTCGGGGCACTTCTCGACCAGCAGCAGGTACCGATGCTCCGGATATTCCGGTTTGAGTAGATACGGGCCGTTCTCGTCGACGAGATCGTTGGGCTGCACCTTGAAAGTCCCCCCGCCGAATGGCACCGCCCGCGCCTTGAAGTAGGTGCCGAAGTAGTCGCTACCCCGCTCCTGCCACGTCACCATGAGCAACTCCGCCAGCTGTCCGAGCCGTGCCGACACATCGGGCTGGCGAAGGCCGTAGTAGTCGTAAACACCCACTAGAACCACACTCCGATGCTCGGCTTCTTGTGCTTGGCCTCGGCCATGTCAGCCACGATCATGAAGTTGACGTCACGGCCGCCGGCCGCCTCCGACAGCGCCTCGGCGATCTCGTCCAGGCCCAACGCCTCAAGATCGGCGGTCGTCAACGGCGGCGTGTTGGCGCCGGATGAACGGAACTCGATGCCTGCGGCTTGGGCGGCCTCGATCAGCGACTGACCCGACAGCGCAACGTCGTAGTCGCTGACCCGGCCGTCGTCGAAAGCAGCCCCGGTATCGTAGCTGCGACCGGTCACCGCGCTGCCCTGGAACGCTGACTCCACGTCGGGGTAGAGCTCGCGGAGCAGCCGGTTCATCTCTGCCCCGAACCGCTGGAACTCCTGGAAGTCGGCGAAGCCGCACGGGATCTCGCGCCGGGCACTGCCCGGTTCGGGCAGCGTCGGCTCCGGTGCCGGACCAGCGTCGCTTTGCGGCGACTGCACGTCGGGCGCATCAGGCTGGTGGGCGTGGGGCGGTGTAGCTTGCTGCGCGTTGGGGACGGGCTGAGCATGATGCTGCACGAGCTGAGCCTGCTGCTGAGCCAGTGCCTGCTGCTGAGCCTGCTGCTGAGCCAGCGCGTGCTGCTGGGCGAGCTTCGCCTGCTGGGCGGCCTGGCCCCACGGGGTCTGCGCGAGCGGGGCGATGTCCTGCGCCTGGCCGTTGGCGTCGAGCATCAGCGCGTGCAGCCCGACCACGTTCGACCCGTTGGCCGGGTTGCCGTCGTGGCCGTACAGCGTGACGTTCTCGCTGATCGCGCCGGTCTGCGGGTCGAGGAACAGGATCGTGCCGCCCTGGTTGACCGCGAGCCACGCGTGCGAGTTGCCGCCCTGCCACTCGGTGACGATCATCATCGCCGACCCGTGCCCGGCCTGCTGCAACTGCTGCGTGATGGTCGCGAAGCCCCAGTCCGACCACTGCTGGGCGGTGGCGGCGGGCTGGTTGGCCATGTTCGGGAAGACCGTCTGCCACTGCCCGCCGACCTGCGCCGCGATGCGGTCCATGCCGCCGGTCTCACCGTTGGCGGCGGCGTTGACGTCGGTCCCGGCGTACGCGTCGAGCGTGCGCGGCGCGGCCACCTGCGGCCGGCCCCGCCAGGTGCGCCAGGCGGACATCATGCAGTCCACGCAGTTGATGCCACGCGTCGGGTCGAACGACGGCCCGCCGTCGTTGGCCAGCCCGAACCACCGGCCGATCCGCGGGTCGGGCGTCGCCTGCAGCGTGCCGTCCGGGTTGCGCGGCATCGCGGCGACCAGGTCGTCCTGGTGCTGGCGCAGCGGCGGGCGCAGCCCACCCCGGTGCCCGTACGGCCGGCCGTCGGGGGCGGGCACGTCGAACTGGAGCTGACCGTGGTCGGTGTTGACCGCGGCCCAGTCCGCGGGGTTGGTGATCTCCGTGGTCCGGTTGGCGGTGTACCAGCCGTTGTACGCGGCCTTGGAGCGGTTGCCCAGCTCCACCGACCAGTTGCGGTGGTACTCGGCCCACTGGTCGCACAGCGCGGCCTGCGCCAGGTCCGGGTTCTGGCCGCGGTAGTGCTGCGCCCACGCCCGGTACCGGTGCATCTCCGACAGGTGCTGGGCGGACTGCGCCGCGAGCGCGTTGGACTCCTGGTGGCGCCGTTGCAGCTCGAACGAGTTGCGGCGGCCCTGGAACCCGGCCCGGTAGGGCCACTGCGGGTGGTGCGGGTCCGACGGGGGCACCGGCTGGGCCGGGGTGCTGCCCGGGTCCGGCAGGGTGCCCTGCGGGTCGGCGGGCCCGGCCGGGTCGGTGTCGCCGGCTAGGGCAGCGTCCCCTGCTCGCGGCGACGGTGCGACTCCTGGAAGATCGCCTCGATCTCCGCCTCGCTCGGCAGCGGGCCGGTCCCCTGCGAGATCCGCAGCGCCACCGTCTCGGCCGACGCCCGGTCGATCCGACGGCGCCGGTCGTCCCAGCTCTGACTGTTCATGATCTGCGACACCGCGTCCGGGCGGTACCGCCAGCCCCCCGCCCGGTGGTCGTACATCAGCGACTCCCGGCTGCCGGGGCCCTTCACTATCAGGCCCGTCGGTTCCTGGTCCGGGTGGTACTCGATGTCCTTCACGTAGAGCGCGAAGTAGCTCAGCATCCTCTTCCCTCAGGTTGGGGGCCACCTTGGGGGTGACCGCGAAGTCGTCCGGGGTGAGGTCGAACTCGGCGATCAGGTCCGCGGGCGTACGCCCCTCCTGCGCCAGCTGCGCGCGCAGCTCGGCCATGACCTCCGGCTGCTCGGACAGGAACTTGGCCAGGCCGTTGTCCTTGGCCCCGTCCCCGCCCAGGCCGTCCGGGATCGCGTCCATGATACCGGCGAGGCGGTTCGCCTCGATCATGGACAGCAGGGCCCGGACGCGCTGCTCGGCGGGCTGGCTGTCGTCGCGCAGCACCTCGTAGTCGTGGTGCGTCCGCTGCCACAGCTCGAACGACAGCTGCGTCGGGAACTGCACCTCGAACAGGGTGCTGTCGTCGGCGACGAAGGTCGCGTTGGTGCCGTAGAACCGGTTGCCCGGCCGCCAGAAGTCCTTCGGCGGCCCGTCCAGCTCGTAGCCGCGCTCGCGCATCTGGTCGACGAACGCGTCGAACGCGGGTCCGTACGCCGCCCCGTCGGGCATGACCACGGAGAAGCGCACCGCGTCGTTGATCGTGTCGGCGAAGTGCTGCGGTCCATGCGCCTGGCCTTCGAGCAGGTACTTGCGCTGCAGCGAGCCGCGGCTCTTGTACCGGGTGTCGTCGGTGTCGGGCAGCAGGTGCAGGTCGTCGGCGTCACCGAGCTCGGGCGAGCCGTTGACCTCGGACATCGCGTCCTGGATGTCCGCCATGATCTCGGCGGACCGCTGCCGCGAGGTCTCGTAGACCTCGTCGAGCATGGCGAACTCTTCGGCCGTGAGCCCGTCGACGGTGGGCTCGGGCTCGAAGAACACGCCCATCGGGTCCGGCGGCCCCGCCGGGTCGGCGGGCGCGCCGGAGACGTCTAGTCCAGCGTCCCCGCTGCTCTGCGCCGGTGGGACTCCCCGAACGCTTCCAGGATCTCCTGCTCGCTCGGCAGTGGGTCGGTCCCCTTCGTGAGCGTCATCGCGGCCTGCTCGGCCTCCGCCCGGGTCGCCGGCCTGCGCCGGTACTCCCAGTTCGGGCTGCTGAGAATGTAGTTCGCCGCCTCGGGGTCGTACCGCCAGCTCTGGGCCCGATGATCCCAGATCACGTATTCCTGCTCCCCCAGACCGATGATGATCAAACCCGTCGGCTCCTGCTCCGGGTGATCGTCGATGTCCTTCAGAAAGAGCAGTTGGTAGTACAGCATTCTGCGCCTCCAGGCGGGCGGCGACCTCCGGGGTGACCGGGAGGTCATCGGGGCTGAGATCATACTCGGCGAGCAGGTCGTCGGGGCTGCGGCCGTCCGCCGCCAGCGCCTGCACGAGGCGGGCCCAGGCGAACTCGTTCGAGCTGATCCACTTTGCGAGGCTCGCGTCCTTGGCGTCGCCGTCCATGCCCGGCGGAATCGCGTCGGCCAGGCCACTGGCCCGGTTGACCTCGATCATCCGCAGCAGTGCCCGGACCCGGGCCTCGGGGTCGGCCCGGTTGTCCCGCATGATCGCGTAGTCGCCGTGGGTGGCGTGCCAGACCTCGTAGGACAGCTCCGTCGGGAACTGCACCTCGAACAGGTCGCCGCCCGGCGTGCGGAAGGTCGCGTTGGTGCCGTAGAACCGGTTGCCGCCCCGCCAGAAGTTCTTCGGCGTCTCCTCCAGCTCGTAACCCTCGGCCAGCAGCCCCGTGACCACGGCGTCCAGCACGGGCCGGTAGTCCGCCCCGTCGGGCAGCTGGACCGAGAAACGCACCGCGTCGTTGACCGTCGAGGCGAACGCCTCAGGCCCGGCCGTCCTGCCTTCCAGGAGGTACTTGCGCTGCAGCGACTCGCGGGTCTTGGCCCGGTGCTCCGGGTCGCGCAGCGGCAGGGAGCCCTCTGGCACGCCGAGCGCCCGCTCGACGTCGGCGGTCACCCGCTGCAGGTCGTCCAGTACGGCGTCCGAGACGGTCAGCGACCGCTCGAACACCTGGTCCAGCATGGCGTACTCGGTCGCCGTCAGCCCCGCCTCCGGGCGCGGCTGGAGCAACCGGCCGCCCGGTGCCGGCGGCGGTCCGGCCGGGGTATCTAGTCCAGCGTCCCCGCTGCTCTGCGCCGGTGGGACTCCGTGAACACCGCGAGGATCTCCTCCTCGCTCGGCAGCGGGTCCGTCCCCTTCGTGATCAGCATCGCTACCTGCTCGGCCTCCGGACGGTCGATCGGCCTGCGCCGGAAGTCGTAGTCCTCCCTGCCCAGGATGTACCCCGCTGTCTCCGGGTCGTACCGCCAGCTCTGGGCCCGATGGTCCCAGATCAGATACTCCAGGTACCCCGGGCCCGCGATGATCAGGCCCACCGGTTCCTGATTCGGGAAGTCCTCGATGTCCCGCCGGTAGATGGCCTTGTAGAACAACATCGGCTTCCTCCTGGCCGGGGTCGGCCTCGGGGGCGGACGTGCCGGAGGGGTCCGCGGGCCGCGCGGGATCGGCCGGGGCCGCCGGGTCGGCATCGCCGTCGCGCTGCGCGGGCGGGTCTAGTCGTCGTCCTGCGGCGGGGCGCCCTTCCACTGGAAGATCCAGAGAATCGTCTCCTCGTCCGGGAGCGGTTCCCTGCCCTCCGTTATCCGCAGGGTCAGCTCCTCGGCCTGCTCCCTCGTGATCTCCACCGAGCGGTCCACGTACTCGTGGTGGTCCATCAGGTAGGCCACCTTCCCCGGGTCGTACACCCAGGCCTGCTGGCGATGGCTCCACATCATCGCGTCCGAGCCCCCGTGGGTCACGAAGATCCCCGCCGGAGGCTTCGTCAGGTCCGCCGAGTAGAAGGCGTAGTAGGTCACCATCGATGCGCTCCAGTTCTGCCGCCACGTCCGGCGTTACCGGCATGTCCCTCGGGTCGAGGCCGAACTCCGCCAGCACGTCGGCGAACCCGTCCAGCGACGCCTGCTGGCCATCCAACCACGTCCGGTACTGCTGCCAGACGGCGGCGTTTTTCGTGATCCACTTGGCCAGGCTGGTGTCCTTGGCGCCCACCGGGGCGTTCGCCGGCGGCGGGCCGGGGATCGTGTCGAGGTTCGGCGGCACCTCGCCCAGGCCGAGCTCCTGGTTGACCGCCAGCATGGACAGGAACGCGTGCACACGCCGCGCGGGCAGCTCCGCGTTCTGCCGGACGCCGTTCTCGTCGGGCTGGCCGTCCTGGCGCAGCACCTCGTACGCGTCGTGGGTGACCTGCCAGGCGCGCTGTGACGCCTCGGTGGGGAACTGGATCTCGAACAGCTGCCCCTGCGGGCTGCGGAAGGTCACGTTCATGCCCAGGAACCGGTTGCCCGGCTGGAAGAAGTTCTTGATGTCGGTCAGCTGGTAATTCTGGGCCTCCAGCCGGCTGCGCACCGCGTCGAACGCCGCGCGGTACTCGGCGCCGTCGGGCAGCCGGACCATGAACCGCACCGCGTCGTTGACGTCGGTGGCGAAGCGCTGCGCCGAGATGCCGTCACCTTCGACGAGGAACTTGCGCGCCAGCGAGTCGAAGTCCTTGACCCGGTGGTCGACGCCCTCCATCTGCAGCGTTCCGTCCGGCACCAGGTCGGGGTCGGCATTGATGGCGGACACGATGCCGTCGAGGTGCCCAAGGATGAGGTCCGCGTTGCGCTGCGCCGTGGTGTGCACCCTGGTGAGGACCCGGTGCTCCTCGGCCGTCAGCTGGCCGTCCTCGTTCGGCTCCGGCGGCTTGCCGATGGTCACCGGGGTGGTCTCGGCCCCGTACAGGCGGCCCGGCAGCAGGCTGCGCTGCTCGGCGGCGCGGAACAGGGCCGCCTCGCCGAACGTGGTCGGCACCGTGCCCGCCGGATGCACCACGGTGCCGCGGTCGCCGCCGACGACCAGGCGGCCGTCGACCATGCGGATCTCGACCGCGAGCGGCCGGCGGTACTTGGTGCGATCCGGGTCCTCGCCCTCGGGCAGGCTGGTCAGCGGTTCGTCCGGGCGGTGCACGCACACCGGCACGGCGGGCAGGTCGGCCTGCCGGGCAGCACGCATGCGGCGGTTGTCCATGCTGGACAGCGAGCCGTCGCCCCAGGCGATGGCGTGCACCGGACCGCCGCGCCAGCCGTCGCCCATCCGCTCGGCCAACTGGTCCAAGGTCAGGTCGCCGCTGTGCGGGCTGACCGAACGCTGGGTGAACCGGACGTCCTGCGGCGACACCAGCGCCGTCTGCGGCAGCATCGCCTCCAGCCGGATCCGGTCCGCGTCGTCGAGCACCGACGGGTCCGGGTAGCCGAGATCGGCCAGGGTGGCCTCGCCCAGGACCACGCCCAGGTCGGCGAGCTCCTCGTCGGTGAGCGGCCGCTGCATGTCCGCGTCGAGCTGGGTCGCGTGCACCCCGGCCGGCGCCATCGCCGGGTCGGGCTGGCCCTGGTACTGCGACCACGCCCCGGTCGGCGCGCCGTCAATCAGCGACTGCTCGCCGTCGGGCCCGATCACCATGGCGTCCATCTGGATGATGCCGTCGGTGAACGGGGGCGTGGTGGTGGGCGTGCCGGGCGGGGACTGCGGGTCGGCGTACATGATGACGCCGTTGTCGTTGAAGACCGGCCAGGTGTGCGCGGTGCCGTCGCTGGAGTGGTGGATGACCACCGCCATCGCGCCGGGACCGGCCTGGCGGAGCTGGTCGGCCAGGCGCGCGTACGCCGCGTCCACGGACTGCCGGGCACCCTGCGGGTCCAGGCCGCGAGTGTCCGGGCACAGCTGCTGCAGGCGGCCGTTGAAGAAGTCCTCGATGCGATGCGGCCCGCGCGGCTCCGGGCCCGAGGGCTGGTCCGGATTCCCGGAGGCGAACCCGTCGAAGGTACGCGCCGCGGCGCAGCGCGGCCGCCCGTGCAGCCAGGTGTCGGCCACCGAGAGCAGCACGTCCACGCAGTTGACGGCACGCGTCGGGTCGGCGTTCGGGCCGCCGTCGTTGGCATAGCGCAGCCAGCCCGAACGCAGCGGCGGGAACCGCAGCGGGCGGCCGTCCTCGCCGCGCGGCACCGCGTTCTCCAGGTCGAGCTGGTGCTGGGTGAGCACCGGGCGGTATCCGCCCGGCTGGTCGTAGCGGCGCGTCGCGTCCACCGACGGCGGCTGGTCGGTGCCGGTCAGCGCGGACACGTTGTCGGTGGTGACGCCGCCCCGGGTGAAGTCGGCGCCGTCGTGCCGGTTGAGCGCGTCCCAGGCGGCCGCGGCCAGCGCGCCGGGCCGCCCCATGGACGCCAGCACCGCACGCCGCTGCGCCCGCAACCCGCCGTGGTACGCGTCGCTCCAGCGCCGCGCCTCGGCCCGGGTGCGCTCGCCGTCGCGCCGCCCGTCCGCGCCGGGCTGGGGCGCGGTGTCCGCACCGGTCCGGTTCGGGTTGGTCACGGGCACCACACCGACGGTGGCGGCTGCGGCGTCCACCGGCCGGATGCCCTGCTGGTCGGCCGGGCTCTGCGGGGTGGCCGGCTGGGTGGCCTGGTTCGGCTGCGCCGTGGCCGGGCTCTGCTGGGTGGTATGCGTCGCGGGGTTGGACTGAGTGGCGGGATTGGCCTGCGTGGCCGGGTTGGCCGACGTGGCCGGGTTCGCAGACGTCGCCGTCGCGGGATTCGTCGCCGTCGCCGGGTTAGCCACGGTTGCGGGGTTCGTCCCCGTTGCGGGGTTCGTCGCCGTCGCGGGGTTCGCCGTGGTCGGGTTCGCCGTGGTCGGGTTCGCCGTGGCGGGGTTCGTCGTCGGGTTCGTCGCCGTCGCAGGATTCGTCGCCGTCGTCGGGTTCGTCGAAGTCGCAGGGTTCGCCGACGTGAGCGGGCTGGCTGCCGTCTGCGCGGTCTGGCTCGCCTGCGTCACCGGGTTGGTATGCGTCGCGGGACCGGCCGGGTTGCCCGACTGGGTGGTCGGGGTATGCACGGACTGGCTCGTCGTGGCCTGCACGTTCGGGCTCGACTGCACATTGGGGCCGGACTGCACGCTCGAGCCGGAGTGCACGGAGCTGCCCGTATTCGTAGCCGGAGTCTGCACGTTCGTGCTGGCCTGCACCGACGGCCCATTCGCGACGGACGCGCCGGTCTGCGCGGTCAGGCCGACCTGGGGAGACGGCACCGAGGTCGGCACGCCGCCGGTCGGGCGGGTCCCCGTGGCCGGGTTCGTGCCGGAGGACGCCGAGCTGCCGGAACCCGAGTTCGAGCTCGTCGTGCCGGAGCCCGTGTTCGAGGCGGTCGTGCCGGACCCGGAGGTCGAGGTGGTGCCGGAGGTGGACCCGCCGGTCGAGGTGGTGCCCGAACCGGAGGTCGACGTGCTCGCCGTGGCGCCCCCGGTGGCGGTCGACGTGCTGGCCGTGGCGCCTCCGGTCGCGGTCGACGCAGCGGTCGTGGTGCCGCCCGCCGCGGTGGTCGCCGTGCCGGCCAGGCCGGACCCGCCGCTGCTGCTCGTCGAGATGACGATGATCTACGACAAGCGCTCGGACTACACGAAGACCCACCGCGACTACTCGGCCCTGGCCGACGACG
>NZ_JBFAOU010000024.1:0-70502 GCF_040675365.1 Catellatospora sp. NPDC049609
CCAGCGGCTCGACCGCGCGCACCCGCGACACCGCGTACGTGCGCGACGGGCGCGAGTCGGTCCGCGACGTCGATCCGCTCGGGCTCGTGCTGGCCGCGGGCGACTGGTATCTGGTCGCGCTGCGCGACGGCCAGCGGCGCACGTACCGGGTGTCGCGGGTGCGCGCGGTCGAGCCGCTGGACGAGCCCGCCGTGCGCCCGGCCGGGTTCGACCTGGCCGACACCTGGGCGCGCTCGCGCCGCGAGCTGGAGCGGGAGCCGACCGCGGTCGAGGTGACCGTCCGCGTGTCGGCCTGGGCGCTGCCGCGCCTGCGCCGCCTGGTGCCCGTGCACGGGCAGCACCGGATCCCGCTGACCGCCGACGGCGAGGTCGAGCTGACGGTGCCGTTCGAGAACGAGCTGTGGGCGCTGTCGGCGCTGCTGAGCCTGGGCGCGCACGTCGAGGTGCGGGCTCCCGCGTCGCTGCGCGACCGGCTCGTCGGCGAGCTGCGTGCCGCCGCCGCCCGCTACGCCTGAGCCGGGCCGCCGTCGAGCTGGAAGTGCCAGATCACGACCACCGGGGAGTTGTCGTGCGCGGCGGCGGCCGCCTCCGGGCACCAGCGCAGCAGGTCCCAGGACATCTCCGTCGACAGCGTGTAGGGCACGGTCACCCCCGGCGGCCGCCCCGGCTCCGCGCAGTGGCGCACCTGGAAGCCCAGCGGCAGGGCCGCGGCCAGGTATGCGCTGAGCGGCCGGTGGTGCTCGACGAGGATGCTCGCGCGGCCGTTCGGCCCGGACCGGCGCGGCAGGGTCGGCCGCAGGTACGACAGCAGCAGGTGCGGGTCCGAGATCACCAGATGTCCGCCGGGCCGCAGCACCCGCGCGAACTCGGCCAGCACGGGCGCCAGGTCCGGCACGTGCGCCAGCGCCAGTCCGCACACGACGGTGTCCACCGAGTCGTCGGGCAGCGGGATCGCGTCGAGCCCGGCCTCGTGGAACGCGACGTCCGGCAGCCGCCGGGCGGCACGCTCCAGCATGGCGGCGGACTGGTCCACCCCGATCACCCGGTGGCCCAGCTCGGCCAGGTACGCCCCGTGCCGGCCGGTGCCGCAGGCCGCGTCGAGCGCGGTGCCGACGGGCAGCCCGTCGAGGATGCGGCGGACGAGCGGCTGCTCGATGTCGATCATCCCGTTGCCTGGCTCGTCGTAGGTCGGCGCCCAGGTCTCGTACACCTCGGCCGTGCTGATCGCGCCCGCCGGCACGACCTCGGCCTCCTCCTCCAGCGCCGGGACGTCCAGCAGGGCGCGGATCTCGGCGATGCGCGCCTCGACGAACGGGCGGTCGGCGCTGCCCTCGCGCAGGCCGCGCAGCAGGGCCGCACCTTCGATGCCGAGCAGGTACGCCAGCGGGCTGAGGTAGGTCATCCGGCGAAGATATCGACGTGTGACAGGTCGAGCCATCAGCTTTCCGCGTGGAGGAACCCGCCTCGACTTCGGACCGTGGCCGGCGCGCTTGACGCGGCAGCGAGGCGCATCTATCTTGGGGCGAGAACGGAAAGCGCTTTCCAAATCCCCTTCGCCCGAGGAGCAGCTCATGCGTACGACAAGGATCTGGCCGGCCGCCCTGGCCCTGGGCGCGGTCATCGCGACCGCCGCCCCGGCGCACGCCTGGCCGGGGCCGTACGTCACCGTCGCCCTCGACGGCAGCGGGGACTTCACCAGC
The DNA here is from genome assembly GCF_040675365.1 of Catellatospora sp. NPDC049609. Taxonomy (NCBI): domain Bacteria; kingdom Bacillati; phylum Actinomycetota; class Actinomycetes; order Micromonosporales; family Micromonosporaceae; genus Catellatospora; species Catellatospora sp. NPDC049609. Next base: position 1,701 of record NZ_JBFAOU010000024.1, read on the forward strand.
GTCCAGGCCGCCGTCGACGCGGTGCCCGCCGGGAACGCGTCCACCTTCACCATCAAGATCCAGCCTGGCGTCTACCGGGGACAGGTGATCATCCCCGCGACCAAGCCGTACCTCGTCCTCCGCGGCCAGGGCCCCGACCCTTCGGCCGTGGTCATCAGCGACGACCGGGCCAACGGCACGCTCAAACCCGACGGCACCCCGTGGGGCACCTCCGGCAGCGCCTCGGTGACCATCGACGGGCACGACTTCTCCGCCCGGAACCTGACCTTCGAGAACGCGTTCGACGAGGCGGCCCACCCGGAGATCACCAACCGGCAGGCGGTGGCCGTGCTGACCCGCGCCGACCGGATCGTCTTCGACAACGTCCGGTTCCTCGGCAACCAGGACACCCTCTACGTCAACAGCCCGTCCGCCGACGTCCGGGCGCGGGTCTACCTGCGCAAGTGCTACGTCGAGGGCGACGTCGACTTCATCTTCGGGCGCGCCACCGCCGTCTTCGACCGCTGCCGCGTCCACTCGCTGGACCGCGGTTCCGCCAGCAACAACGGGTACGTCACCGCGGCCAGCACCAGCATCGCCAACCCGTACGGCCTGCTGTTCAGCCAGAGCACCTTCACCGGCACCGCACCGGACGGCACGGTCCACCTGGGACGGCCCTGGCACCCGAGCAACGACCCCAACGCGATCGCGCAGGTGCTCATCCGCGACTCGAAGCTCGGGGCGCACCTCATCGGCGCCGCGCCGTGGACCGACTTCGGGGCATTCTCCTGGCGCGACGCGCGCTACGCCGAGTACCGCAACCGGGGTGCGGGCGCGGTGGCCAGCCCCGACCGGCCGCAGCTCGACGACGCGACCGCCGCCGCGATGACGCCCGAGGCGTACCTCGCCGGAGCCGACGGCTGGAACCCGATCCGCTGAGCGCCGCTCACCGACCCGGCCGGAACCAGGTGTCGTGAGGATGCCGGCCGGGCCGGAAACCGTGCGCCTCGACCATCGCGACCGCCTGCGCGAAGCCGCGCGCGAGCGCCTGCGGGCTGTGCGCGTCGCTGCCGAAGGTGACCGCCTCCCCGCCCTCCTCGCCCCACCAGCGCACGATCTCCGGCTGCAACGGCCCGCCGGTGTTCACCTCCAGCACCCGGCCGCCGCCCGCCAGCGCCCGCAGCGCGTGGCGGAACTCGCCCTCGAACGCGTACGGGTCGAACGGCCCGGCCTGCTCCGGCCAGTAGCGGACCGCGTAGTCCACGTGCGCCAGCACGGTGAACACCGCCGAACCGGCGACCAGGCGCGGGATCTCGGCCAAGTAGTCCCGGACCACCTCGGCGGGCGGCCGGTGCTGGAAGTGGTGCGGCGGCTCCGCGAACCCGTCGCCGATCGGCAGGCAGTGCAGCGAGCCGAGCACCCGGTCGAACGCGCCGCCCGCCAGCAGCGCGGCGGCCCGCTCGCCGTGCCGGTGCGGCTCGCCCAGCTCGACCCCGGTGATGATGCGCAGCGCCGGGAACAGGTCACGGCACCGCTGCACGCACTCCAGGTAGCCGTCGGCGTCGAACGGCGGCGGGACGAGCAGCCCGTCCTCGCCGACGTAGTCCATCAGGAACAGGTGCTCCTCGTCGAGCACCTCGGCCCGCAGCGGCCAGGGCGTGAAGTCGACGTGCTCGGTGAAGGCGACCGCGGGCAGGCCCAGCTCGACCGCCCGCGCGCAGGTGCGCTCCATCGACCCGACATAGGCGTCCCAGGACCACTCGCTGTGCACATGCCCGTCCGCAGGCAGCACCATCCCCGTACCTCCCCGTATCCCCGAATAGGACATTCCAGCAGATGTGAGGGCGGTGCGCCATGGCATGGCCGTGCTAGAAGGAACAGGTGGATTTCGCCGAGGCGGAGCGCCGGACGGCCGCGCTCGATGCCCGCTACCGGCCGGTCGCGACCGCCCGGGTGGAGCCGTCCGAGCTGAGTGATGTGGAAGCGTTCGGCAGGCGGGTGACCGCGCGCCTGGCGGAGCTGAACGCGGACGCGGCGGAGGTGGCCGCCATGTCCAGCGACGTCGACCGGTACGGCATGGGTTCCATGCGGGAGATCCTGCTCGGCATGCGTCCGGGACGGTGAAGCACGGGCACGTCGTCGATCCAGCGGTGCGGGCGATCGGCCCGGAGGCCAAGCCCGCACCGCTGCGCCGGAGCTAGCTGCGGTACCGGAACACGATCCGGCCTCGGGCCAGGTCGTAGGGGCTCAGTTCCACGAGCACCCGGTCGAACGGAAGAATCTTGATGTAGTTCTTGCGGATCTTCCCGCTGATGTGGGCCAACACCTTGTGGCCGTTCTGCAGCTCGACCCGGAAGGTCGCGTTGCGCAGGCATTCGAGGACGGTGCCCTCGAGTTCGATGCCTTTCGAGGTTCTTGCCATGGTCGAAATCTCCTTTGGACGACGGTCAGCCGAGGATCAGTTCGAGGTTGCTGCCGGTGCGCCGGGCACCGATCCCCTCGAACAGGGCCGTGGCGGCCGCGTTGGATTCGGTGATCTCGGCCGAGGCGGTCTCCCGGCCGAGGTGGTGCAATGCGGTCAGGGTGTGGGCCAGCAGCGCGCGGGCGATGCCACGGCGCTGGTGCTCGGCCAGGACGGCGACCAGCCCGATCCGTGGCAGCCGGGTCACCATCGCGACCCGCAGCAGACCCACGTAACGGCCGCCCTGTGCCGCCACCGCGTATCGCGACCGGTCCAGCACCGGACGGACCAGGACCTCGGCCGGCATGTCCGGCCAGCCGGGGCCGGCGTCGACCTCGGCGCGGATCGCGCGGTCCAGGGCGTGCAGCGGGGCCTCCTCCGCGCTGCCGAAAGCCTTGATCATCACACCGGGCGGCGGAGCCGGGTCGAGCCCCGTGACGAGTGGATCGGTGGGCACGGCGTACTCCCACTCGCGGCGCCGTGTGGTGAAGCCGGCTCGCCGCCAGCGGTGGGTCAGGTCGAGGTCGGACTCGTCGACCACCGTGTACAGCGGCCGCGGCAGAGCTGTCATCATGGCCGCGGCCAGCCGGTCGAAGGCGGCGTCGTGCCAGGCGTCGATGCTGACGAACTGCCGCCCGTCGGGCCGCTGGGACACCTCGCCGCGGCCGACCACGAGGTCGTCCTCCAGCACATGCCACTGGCCGGGCGCGACGCGGGAGATCAGCACGGCATGGCTGAGTTTCGCAGGGTGCATAGGTTTGTCGCCTTTCGGGATCGCCTTGCGGGGGGCGCTCCCGGCGACACCTACGTCAGCGGCCGGCCCGTGACGACGAGGCGAGCACCCACATCGATACAACGTTCACGGGTCTCACCTCCTCCGGCAGTGTCACGGTGCGACGGAACGTACCAGCCTGCGAGGCGTGCCGTCCAACCGATTCCTCAAGACGCGATGGCGCATCCGGATCATGATCCGGCGGGTAGGCGGCGCACTGCGTCCTCGGACCAACGGAAACCACGACCTCCGCAGCGAACGACGTGCCTCAAGGGACAGTGCCACGGGGCACGACCCATCGGGTCTGCAGGCCGGAAACTGTGGCGATGTGCTCGAAATCGGAGTCGTAGTGGACGACGGTAGCGGCGTAGTGCTCCGCGATGGCTGCGGTGAGGATGTCCGGGCAACCCGCAGCTCGGTGCTGGCTTCGCCGAGCGAGCATCGCCTGTATCTCACGTGCGCGGCGAGCGATCTCCGGTGTCGGCGGGAGGTCCACGAAGCCTGCCGCTCGCAGAGCCGCGGTGCGCGCGTACTCTTCTGGGCTGCGCGCGGAGTAGAGCACTTCAAGGTCCACGACGATGCAGGTGGCGAGCAGGCCGGCCCTACCCATGCGGGTCAGCTCCGCCCGCACCGGGTCGTGCTGGACGCGGGCGATCGCACTGGTGTCGGCCAGATACAGTCCCGCAGGGATGGCAGTCACCGGCGGGCTGCCGCCCGGATCTCGGGGTCTGCCATGTCAGGGCTGCCCCAGACAAACGGGTCGTCGAAGATCTCGGCGCGTCGGCGACGTTCGGCGACGAAGGCGAGGGCCGCGTTCACGGTTTCGACCTTTGTCTTGGTGCCCAGTTCGCGAGCGGCTGCTTCCAGTTTGGTGTCGTCCAGATCAATCACAGTACGTGCCATGACATCAAGTATGCCTATCTTGATATCAAGATCACAATGTTGGGGCGATCTCGGGCGGCAGATAGCCGAACCACCGCAGCGCGGAGTGATCTGGCTGATGCCGAGCAGCTCAACTTTTCGCGCGCCGAGACATGCCAAGACGCGTCCGCGCAGCTCAGCGTGATGGAGTGGGCCCGGCGCGGCAGAATGCGAAATCGGTGCTGGGCAGTCGCGGGCGATCCGCTGCCAGTGCAGACGGCAAGGTCACGGCGGACACCGAACAGCCCGGCGGCGACCGGTCACCAGCCGTGACGGCCGGCCCGCCTCGCCCGCTCCGGTAACGGCGCGCCGATCTCGGCGGCGAAGTCGAGGAAGTCGCGATGCCCGGGCAGAGCGTCGAGGCACTCCTGCATCAACGCGGGGGCGCTGTCGGTGTCGCCGCGGCGGTGGGCGAGCCGCGCCCATAGAAAGACGATCTCAGGCCCGTCGAGTGCCGGGTGGGTGGTGAGCCGGTCGAGACGGTCCTCCTCGTCGGTGCCAGCGAACCGGTCGAGCAGCAGCTCGTGCCACAGCGCCAGCGACCCCGCCCGCTCGCGGTGGACGTGGTCCTCACTCCAGCGGCGGCGTGATGACTTCGCCGAGTTCACCGGAGTGAGCTGGTCGAGCGCGGCCAGGTAGGCGTCGGCGGCCACCGTCCAGGAGTCGGGCACGCCAGGGCAGGGCAGCATCCGCTCCAGCACCGTGGCCAACGGTGTCTCCTTCTCCGCGACCTTGCCATACCCGCGCAGCGTCCACCCGTACTGCGACTCCCACCGGATGAACTGCGGCATCGCCTTCTCGCAGAACGTCGTCAGACCTTCACGTTCCAGCAGCCGGCCCCACAGCACCGCGACCTCGTCGGACAGCACGATCCCGGCTGCCTCCACCGCGTCCTCGGACCGGAAGTACTGGTATGCGCAGGTCACTGACCAGGTCGAGGAGCAACTCAAGCGCAGCGGCACCCACGGTGCCCTCGCCTGCCCGCAGCGCGTCGCGCGACTGGGACACCAGTCGCTTGAACGTGAACCGCCACTGCGTGCGCTCCTTCGGCCGCACCCGCCGATCACCTGCGATGTACGAACCCGCCCGTGCCAGCTCCACGAACTGCCGCACCTCGGCCTGCACCGTCTGCGGATCGACAGCAGCGGCCGTACGCTGCCGGACCGTCACCGCCCCGGCCGGAGCGAGTTCGGCCTCGACCCGCTCACGGGTCGCCGCCGTCCCCCGCCAGTACACGGTCCACAACGCCTTCTGCAGCTGCTCACGGCTCAACGGGCCCGTCGCGGCGTAGAACTGTTCTCGATTCATGCGTTCCATCGGCACGGTCTCACCGCTCGCCGAAGGTGTCTTCAAGTACCAGACGAGCCCGTGGCGGCACCTCCTCGTCCGGGAAGACCTCAGCACACACCGCCAGCACCTCCTCGACCGTGGTGAGGTTCAGCCGCTCGACGAGAAACCGGATGTCGTCGGCATCCCGCCGCCGCGCGGCGAGCACCTTCATCGCCAGCAGGTGTTCCGGCGAGGCGGCCGATACCCGCAGCCCCGGATGGTCGAACACGCGCGGCGCCGCAGGGTCACCACCCGGTGCCACGTAGGCGCTGGCCTGCTCATTGAGCCACCACTGCGGCAGGCCGAGCTCACCGGCCACTGCCCTGGCCTCGTCCAGCACCACACCGTGCGGCTGAAACACCGCATCGATGTCGCGAGTCGACCGGCGGGCGTCATACGCCAGCGCCATCGCCGCACCGCCGAACACGTAGAGGTCCGCGACGACACCGCGGCGTGCCAGCCGCTCCCCGAGCCGCCGGAACGCGTCCTCGATCGCGACGCGGTCGAGCAGCGGATCATCGACGCTCACGCGACCTCCAGCTCCTGGGCGGCCACGTACACCCCTCGCCTCCGAAACGCCGCCGGCGCATGAACCAGCGCATCGACCCGTGCCGCACGGGTGTTGAACGGAAACCACAGCCTCCGCAGCGATTTTGACTCACCCCAGGCGGGAGCCCCCCGGCCGTCACGCGCCGCCAGATGCTCAGCCAGCGCGGCCAGAAACACATCCCACCGTTCGTCGCCGGTACCCGGCGGCTCGGCTGCCAGCATGCTCTGCCGCGCGTCGGAGGGTTCCCAGCGGTATTCCTCCAGGAACTCCGCCACCAACCGCCAGCGCCGCGACTCGTCGGCACCGACCAGCAGCGCGCCCAGCCGTGCCAAGGTCAACGGCTGGTACGCCACGCTTCGATCGCGCTCCGTCACGCCACCGACAGTAATACACGCCGTGGCCATGGCTCACGACCCGATCGTGGCTGGGCCGAGCGGCGGACTGGCAGGGTGAAACATTTCGCACCCAAGATCAAAGTGGGGCGGGCGGGACTCGAACCCGCGACCGAGGGATTATGAGTCCCCTGCTCTAACCTGCTGAGCTACCGCCCCGCGCCGGAGGAGCCCGGCGGCCAATAGCCTAGCGGGTCGGCACCGGTGCTTACACGCCCGATTCTCGCCGCGTCTCCTGTGTCAGGCCGCGCCGTCCCACCGCCTGTGCACGGCCCGGCCGAGCCGGCCCACGCTTACGGGGAACCTGCCTCTTCCAGGGCATTCATTCGCGCACCAGCCCCGAAAGTGCAGCCCACGCCAGGACGGGCCGGGTACGAGCGAGGCCCCGGGCGACTGCCCGGGGCCCCGAACTGCTGGCTCCCCCACTTGGACTCGAACCAAGAACCTGCCGGTTAACAGCCGGCTGCTCTGCCAATTGAGCTACAGGGGAATGTGCTCTCGACACGTGCTCCGGATCTCTCCGTGGCGGCGTGCCTCGACAAGAGTACAGGACGCCACCCCGGGTATGGCAAACGGGTAACCCCGGCCGGTCTGATGTCGCGCGATGCCCGCAGCAGGCAGGATGGGACTTATCACGCGATCGAGGATGAGGAGGCACGATGGGGAAGCTGGTGTGGTTCGCCGCGGGCGCGGCTGTCGGGTTCGTCTTCGGCACCCGTGCCGGGCGACAGACCTACGACGACCTGGTCGCCGGCACCCGGAAGCTGATGGAGCACCCCACGATGCAGGAGGCGGCGGGTCTGGTGCAGGCGCAGGCCGCCCGGCTCTACGACGAAGGGGTGCGCAAGCTCAACCAGCAGGTGTGACGCTCGCACCCGGCTCAGACGGCACGGCCGACCCCCGGCATCGGGCGGTCGGCCGCTCCGTCGAGGCCCACCGCGCCGAGCTCGTCGCGGGCGGCGTCGAGCTCCTCGGTGCCGTCGACCTCCAGGTGGTCGCAGTCGGCGCGTACGCCGCCCAGCACCGCGGCCAGCATCGTGCGGGCCGTCGCCGCGAGCTCCGGGTCGGCGTGGTTGCCCAGGCGCAGCTTGACCACCGACAGCCGGGCCCGGCGCAGCCGGGTGAGCGCCTGGGCGGGGCTCTCCGCGGCGTCGGCGAGCTGGGCGGCGCTCAGGCAGGCGCCGATCCGGGCGGGGTCGGCGCGCTCCAGCAGCCTGACGACGTCCTTGGAGCCGGAGACCAGGGTCTGCGGGGCGGCCTCGACGGCGACGCGGACGAGCCGGCCGGTGTGCCAGGCGATCTCGGTCAGCCCGCCGCTGAGGTCGGCCATCAGCCGGGCGGCCGCCTGCCACTCGCGTTCGCGCAGCTCGTGCAGCTCGTGCTCGCGGTCGGCGGCGCGCTCGGCCGCCTGCTCGGCGGCCTCCTGCGCGGCGCCCGGGGCGACGGGTGCAGGCGGCTGCGGGGCGCGGGCCAGGGCCGCGGTGGCGGAGCGGGGCAGCGTGGTGGAGATGGAGCCGTGCTGGCTGTCCTCGGGCAGCAGGTCGACCAGCACCCGGGCGAGGTCGAGCGTGTGCATCCACCAGGTGCGCCAGCTGCCGTCGGACGGCGTGGCGTCGGGGCCCGCGTCGAGGGTGACCACCTCCAGCCGCCGGGTGGCCAGCTCGTGCCGCAGCCGCTGGCGCAGGCCGAGCGAGGAGGCGAGGGTGGCGGCGAGGATCGGGCCCAGCCGCAGGCTCACGCTGAGCACGTCGGCGAAGAGGCGCTGGCGCTGCGGGACGACGCGGGCGTCGAGCGTCCGCAGGAGGGCGCGCACGTCCTTGACGTTCTCGACGGACACGACGGTCGCCACGTGCACAGTCTGTCCGTCGGGGTGTCGTAGGCGCATCGGTCACCTCCGCCCGGCGGCGTGTTGCGGAGAACGTACCCGTCTGATCCACATCAGACAAATAGAACTTAACAAATGAGCACATGAGCTTGATCTCGCTCATGTGCTCACTCATCCTCGCACAGGTTTAGCGGCACAGCACAGTGGTAAGGCGCCGGCTCGCCACGTACAGGCCAAGGGCCATCATGACGAGCAGGTATGCCACGTGGCCGAGCATCGCCCAGCCCAGCGCCCCGGTGGTGATGCCGCGGATCAGCTCGACCGCGTGGTAGAGCGGGGTCACCGCGATCAGCACCTCGACCGCCGGCGGGTAGTCCTGCACCGGCGAGAAGGTGCCGGAGAACAGGAACATCGCGAACTGCCCGGCGGTGATCAGGTCGAAGTCCTGCCAGCCGCGGATGTACGTGCTCACCGCCATGCCCACCGCGCCGAACGCCAGGCCCACCAGCCAGGTCGCCGGGAACGCCAGCAGCGCCCAGCCCGCCGAGGTCAGCCCCATCGCCACCATGACGACCAGGAACGCCCCGGTGTAGAGCGAACCCCGGATCATCGCCCAGAGCAGCTCGCCCGCGGCGATCTCGGCCGGGCGCAGCGGGGTGGCCAGCATCGCGTCGTACGTCTTCACGTACTTGAACTTGAAGAAGAAGTTGAACGTGGTCTCGGCGAGCGCGCCGGACATCGCCGACACCGCCAGCATCGCCGGGGCGACGAAGGTCGCGTACGACAGGACCTGCCCGTCCTTGAGCGTCAGGTCGCCGACGAGCGCCCCGACGCCGATCCCGATGGACAGCAGGTAGAGCACCGGCTCGAAGAAGCCCGAGAGCAGCACCAGCCAGTACGCGGGGCCGGAGCGCAGCGCCCCGACGTTGCGGTTGACGACCGCGCCGACCCGGGACGGCGTGATGATGCCGCTGCGGAACGCGCGCGCGACGGCGTACGTGGTGACCATGGTCCGTCCCCTCAGTCCGAGAGCCGTCGGCGGAACGCGCGCACGGCCAGCAGGCAGCCGAGCCCGGCCCAGAGCAGCAGATACGCCAGGTGCGCGGCGGCGGGCCAGGGCGGCGCGACGCCGAGCGTGGCCGCCCGGCACAGCTCCACCGCGTGCCACAGCGGCGACGCGTACGCCAGCGGCCGCAGCAGCTCCGGCAGCTGCGACACCGGGAAGAACACCCCGGCGAACAGCGTGGACGGGATGACCACGAACCGGAACAGCAGCGCGAAATAGCTGTCGTTCTCGATGGTCGCCGCGAACGCGCTGGTCGGCGCGGAGACCGCCACGCCGAGCAGGGCGCACACGAACGGCGTGACGACCACCCACGGCGAGTGGATCGCGCCGAACACCGCGCTGACCCCGAGGAACACCACCGAGGCGATGACCACCCGCAGCGCGATGTAGAGCTGGTAGCCGGCGATCATGTCGCCGATGCCGACCGGGGTGGCCCGCATGGCGTGGTAACCCTTGACCCACTTGAAGTCGCCCAGCACCGGGAACGTGGACTCGCCCACCGCCATCTGGAACGCGGTCGAGGCGAGCACGCCGGGCACGATCCAGTCGAGGTAGCTCACCCCGTCGACGCCGCTGATGTAGCCGCCCACGCCGATGCCGATGCTGACCACGAACAGCACCGGAAGGATGAACGACGAGAAGACCGAAGCCTGCCAGAGCCGCTTGTACGAGACGAGCGCCCGCTCCAGCACCGCGAGAGTGCCGGTCATCAGTCCACCAGCGTCCGGCCGGTGAGGATCAGGAACACGTCCTCCAGGGTGGAGCGGCGCACCAGCACGCTGGACGGGGTGAACCCGCGCCGGTGCACCTCGTTGACCGCGCCGTCGCCGTCGTCGCTGTAGAGCAGCAGCCGGTCCGGCAGCGGGTCGAGGCGCTCGCCCACCCCCGTGAGCTTCTCCACGTACGCCGCGGGCGGCTCCTCGCCGAAGCGCAGCTCGACCACCTCGCGGGTGGAGTACGTCTCGATCAGGTGGCGGGGTGAGCCCTCGGCCGCGATCTTCCCGGCGTCCATCACCACGAGCCGGTCGCACAGCTGCTCGGCCTCGTCCATGTAGTGCGTGGTCAGCACCAGCGTCACGCCGCGCTGCTTGAGCCGGAACAGCCGCTCCCACAGCAGGTGCCGGGCCTGCGGGTCCAGGCCGGTGGTCGGCTCGTCGAGCAGCACCAGGTCGGGTTCGTTGATCATCGCGCGGGCGATGGACAGGCGCCGTTTCATGCCGCCCGACAGCGGGTCGACGGTGCTCGCAGACTTCTCCGTGAGCTGCACGAACTCCAGCAGCTCGGTGGCGCGGCGGCGGGCCTCGGGGCGCGGGATGCCGAAATAGCGCGCGTAGGTCGTCAGGTTCTCGAAGACGGTCAGGTCCGGGTCGAGGTTGTCGGTCTGCGGGCAGACCCCCAGCCGGCCGCGGATCGCCGGGCCCTCGCGCACCGGATCCATGCCCAGGATGCGCAGCTCACCGGCGGTCGGCGTGGAGACGCAGCCGATCATCCGCATGGTGGAGGACTTGCCCGCGCCGTTCGGCCCCAGGAAGCCGAACGCCTCGCCGGGCGCGACCTCCAGGTCGATGCCGTCGACCGCGGTGAAGTCGCCGAAGCGTTTGACGAGGCCGCGGGCATAGATCATGGGGGGTCGTTGCTCGCTCACCCGGCGACCCTAACCGCAGCCCCCGACAAACTCGCGGCCTTTTTCCCGATTCACCGCCGGCCCCAGCGGAAGGCCGTCAGAGGTCGCCCTGGGACTGGGCGACGAGCTGGTCGGTGGCGGCCACGACGGCCGGGTCCTCGCCGTCGGTGCCCCGGTCGTAGCGGACCGCCCAGGTCAGGCCGTCGACGCCGACCTCCCGCCGGGCGAACACCCACACGCCGCCGCCGGGCAGCTCGTAGTGCTGCGGGTGGCGCACCGAGCCGGTCACCCGCAGGCGCACCTGGTGCGGCAGGTGGTCCGGGTCGGTGAGCTTCAGCCGCACCGGCTCCCCGTCGGCGACCACCTGGTAGCCGGCCCGCTCGGCGACCAGCTCGCCCGGGGTCACCACCAGGTGCTCGCCGTCCCACACGGCCTTGTCGATGCGGTGCCAGCCGGTGCGCGTGCCGTCCCACCACAGTCCCAGGTTGGTGGCGACGACCACGTCGCCGTCCGCCGCGGGCGCCCAGGCCAGCACGCGCTCGTCCCGGGCGAGGTCGGGGCGGTGCTCCTCGGGCAGCACGCGGCGCCCGCCGAACAGTCGGAACTTCATCACAGCCCTCCGGCGGCCTTCTCCTTGAGCGCCCGGGAGTGCTGCTCCAGGGCGACGAGTTCGGTGAACCGGGCACGGTACTCGTCGGCCTCGGTCACCGGGTTGATGCGCTGCAGCCGCGACTTGACCTCGCCGATGCGCTGGTGCAGCCCGGCCAGCTGCAACCGGGCCAGCACGACGTGCAGGTATGCCGAGTCGGGCTCGCCGTCGTAGCGCACCGGCTCCACCGCCAGCTCCAGCACCAGCATCTGCGCGGCGAGGTCGGCGCAGGCGTCGCGCACGCTGTTGACCCAGCCGGCGCCGGACACCCCCGCGCTCGCGCCGCCCGCCGCCGTGATCGCCGCCCGGACGTCACGGTACGGCGGGTGGGCGTAGTGGCCCTCGTCGACGGCGTCGAACACCGGGCCGGCCAGCACCGGCTGCTGGATGGCGAGCTTGAGCGCCTCGCGCTCCACCACCAGGCGCGGGTTGTCCGGCGCGGGCGTGGACGGGCGCGGCGCGGGGACCGGTGCCCCCTCGGCGCCCGCGTTGCGCACGGCGGTGCGCACCTGGTCCACGTCGACGCCGATGTCGCCGGCGAGTTTCTGCGCGTACCCGGTGAGCAGTGATCTGTCCTTGATCTTGGCGACCATCGGGGCGGTGGCCCGCAGCGCGGCCACCCGGCCCTCGACCGTGTCGAGGTCGTAGCGGGCCAGCGTGGAGCGCAGCGCGAACGCGATCAGCGGCTCCCGGCTGGCCACCAGGTCGCGCACGGCCAGGTCGCCCTTGGCCAGGCGCAGCTCGCACGGGTCCATGTTGTCGGGGCTGACCGCGATGAAGGTCTGCGAGACGAAGCGCTGCTCGTCGCCGAACGCCCGCAGCGCCGCCTTCTGCCCCGCCGCGTCGCCGTCGAAGGTGAAGATGATCTCCCCGGCGAAGGCGTCGGTGTCCAGCAGCAGCCGCCGCAGCACCCCGATGTGGTCCGCCCCGAACGAGGTGCCGCAGGTCGCCACGGCCGTGGTCACCCCGGCCAGGTGGCAGGCCATGACATCGGTGTACCCCTCGACGATCACCGCCCGGCCCTGCTTGGCGATCTCCCGTTTGGCCTGGTCGATGCCGTAGAGCACATGCGACTTCTTGTACAGCGGCGTCTCGGGGGTGTTCAGGTACTTCGGGCCGTCGTCGTCGTCGAACAGCTTGCGCGCGCCGAACCCGATCACGTCGCCCGACACGTCCCGGATCGGCCACAGCAGCCGCCGCCGGAACCGGTCCACCAGGCTGCCCGAACGGGCCGGACGGGCCAGGCCCGCGGTCTCCATCTCGGCCGCGCTGAACCCCTGCTGGCGCAGGTGCCGGACCAGCAGGTCCCACTCCGCCGGGGCGAACCCGCAGCCGTAGCGCTGCGCGGCGTCCCGGTCGAACCCGCGCTCGGCGAGGAACTCCCGCGCCGCCCGCGCCCCCGGCGTCAGCAGCTGCGCGGCGTAGAACTCCTGCGCCGCCGCGTGCGCGGCCACCAGGCGCTGGCGCTGCCCGGCCTGCGGGCGCGCCGGGGCGGGGCCGCCCTCGATCCGGCGCAGCTCGATGCCCGCCCGGTCGGCCAGCCGCTCCACCGACTCGATGAAGGACAGGTGATCGATCTTCTGGACGAAGTTGATCACATCACCGCCCTCGCCGCAGCCGTGGCAGAACCACACGTTGCGCGCCTGCGAGACGGTGAACGACGGCGTCTTCTCGTCGTGGAACGGGCACAGGCCCTTCAGGTTGCCGCCGCCCGCGTTCTTGAGGGTGACCTGCTCACCGGCCACGTCCACGATCGAGCTGCGCTCGCGTACGAGCGCGATGTCCTCATCGCGGATCCGACCCCCGGCCATGCGCTACATCCTGCCAGGGGCAGCCGGGCGAGCGCACAGCCGATACCGTGCGATCGTGGCCCACCCCACCCCCGCCCCGGAACCCGCCCGCCGCGCGACCGACGACATCGAGCTCACCATCGCCCTCGCCGAGTACGCCAAGCTCACCGAATCCCGGCGGGCGATCAGCGACCAGGCGCACAACCGCTACAACTTCTTCCTGGTCATCGCCACCGGCGTGGCCGCCGTGTCCGCCGGCGTGCTGGGCAGCGACATCAACGACAACGTGCGCATCGGCGCCGTCGCCGCGCTCGCCCTGCTGGTGCTGCTCATGGGCCCCACGGTGTTCCTGCGCCAGCTCCGGTTCAGCAACGCCGGCCGCAACTACGCCGTCGCCGAGGAGGCGATGCGCACCTACCTGGTCCGGCGGGCGCCCCAGCTCGCGCCGTACGTGCTGCTGCCGACGCTCGACGACGCCGGGCTGCTCGCGCCCACCAACTCGCGCCGCCGCAGCCGCGACGCGGTGGGCCTCGCCGCCACCATCGGCCTGGTCAACAGCACGCTGCTCGCGGCCGCGGGCGCGCTCCTGGTCAGCGGCCTGCTCGACGGCTGGCCGGTGGTGCTGGTCGCGCTCGCGCTGTTCGCCGGGGCCGCCGCGGTGCACCTGTGGTGGGTCGGCCGCACCGTCCGCCACGACGCCGCCGAGCGCGGGCGCGTGCTCGCCGGTCGTGCCCTCGACGTCCTGGACGCGGGAGGCTTGATCGCTGATTCTGGTCGGGATGCGTAGTCAGACTGCAGTTCTCGACCGGAAACAGCGATCTCCGCGGCGCCACCCCCGCCCACCGGGCGCCACCCTCCCGGAGGGCGGCGCCCGGGGCTAGTCGCCCGGGGCGGTGAGCCGCTGGTGCCAGGCCTGGGCGGCGGTGTCGGTGAGGGAGGCGACCTGGTCCACCACCACCCGGCAGCGGGCCGTGTCGTCGGCCGCGGCCCGCCACAGCGGGGCGAAGACCGGGTCCAGCTCGTCGGGGGCCCGGTCGGCCAGCACCCGGACCAGGTCGGTGAGGATCTCCCGCTGCTCGGCGTACCACGGCTCCATGCCGCGCCGGCGCATCACGTACCGCAGCGCGATGCCCTTGAGCAGGGCGCACCTGATCCGGGCGGCGGGCGGCACGATCAGGTCGGCGTCGTAGCGGCGCAGCATGCCGTCGCCGTACTTCTCGCGGGTGGCGTCGACCGCCGCGGCCACGAACCGTCCGGTCAGGACGCTGGTGCACCGCTTGAGCGCGAGCTGCGCCTTGAACGACCCGTCGTAGCCGGCCAGCGGCGCGACGACGGGGTCGGCGAGCAGCTCCAGCAGCGCCTCGTGCAGCACGGCCGGGGACTCCGGCGAGTACACGGCGGCCACGTCCGCGCAGAGCGCGGCGCGCTCGTCGGCGTCGGCGAGCAGCGGCCCCAGCTCGATGAACCCGGAGTAGAGCCCGTCCTCGACGTCGTGCACCGAGTACGCCACGTCGTCGGACCAGTCCATGACCTGCGCCTCCAGGCAGCGCCGGTCGTCGTCGGGGGCGCCCAGCCGCACCCAGTCGAAGACCGGGCGGTCGTCGGCGTACACCCCGAACTTGCGCGTGCCCGCCCGGCGCGGCCACGGGTACTTGCAGGTCGCGTCGAGCGAGGCCCGGGTCAGGTTGAGCCCCGCGCCCTCGATCTTGGCCTCCAGCCGGGTGAGTACGCGCAGCGTCTGCGCGTTGCCCTCGAAACCGCCCCACGCCCGGCTGACCTCGTCGAGCGCGTCCTCGCCGTTGTGCCCGAACGGCGGGTGCCCGAGGTCGTGCGCGAGCCCGGCGACGTCCACGACGTCGGGGTCGCAGCCCAGCCGGGCGCCCGTCTCGCGGGCGATCTGCGCCACCTCGATCGAGTGCGTCAGCCGCGTACGCAGGAAGTCGCCGCTGCCCGCGGTGTGCACCTGGGTCTTGGCGGCCAGCCGCCGGAACCCGGCCGAGTGCAGCACCCGCGCCCGGTCGCGCTCGTAGGGACTGCGGCCGAAGCCGGTGTCCTTGGCCGGCTCGGGGATGAACCGCTCGCTGGGATCGACCATCAACCAAGACTACTGACCGGAACCGCCGTATTCACGCACGCCGCATGAACGCTCGGCGGCACCGTCCACCTTGGCATCGAAGGTTATTGACATTCGTGTTGCGGGCACGTTAAGTGAGTGAGCAAGAGAGCGCTCTCACACACCCACCACGGACCGGTCCGCCGCCCGCGCCGCTCCTCCCCCGGTGCGCGGACCGACCCTGTCCCCCTGGAGGAATGCCCTGATGAGCAGACGATTCTCCGGCAGCAGGCTGGCCGCGGCATCCGCCGGCCTGACCTTCCTGGTCGCCGTCACCGCGGCGGCGGTCAGTGCGCTGCCCGCCAACGCCTCGCTGCCCGCCACGCCCTCGGGCTGGCAGCTGGTCTGGAGCGACGACTTCAACGGCGCCAACAACACGCTGCCGTCGTCCAGCAACTGGATCATCGACACCGGCACGAGCTACCCCGGCGGTCCCGCCAACTGGGGCACCGGCGAGATCCAGACGTACACCAACAGCACGAGCAACCTCCGCCAGGACGGCGCGGGCAACCTGCTGATCACGCCGATCCGCAACGGTTCGAGCTGGACCTCGGCCCGTATCGAGACGGTCCGCACGGACTTCAAGCCGGCCGCCGGGCGCGTCCTGCGCATCGAGGGCCGCATCCAGATGCCCAACGTCACCGGCGCCGCGGCGGCCGGCTACTGGCCCGCGTTCTGGGCGCTGGGCGCGCCCTACCGGGGCAACTACCAGAACTGGCCGAGCATCGGCGAGTTCGACGTCATGGAGAACGTCAACGGCATCAACTCGGTGTGGGGCGTGCTGCACTGCGGCGTCAACCCCGGCGGCCCGTGCAACGAGACCAACGGCCTCGGCGCGAGCCGCGCCTGCCCGGGCAGCACCTGCCAGTCGGCGTTCCACACGTACCGGTTCGAGTGGGACCGCACCAACGAGAACGCCCAGCAGCTGCGCTGGTACGTCGACGGCACGCTCTACCACACCGTGAACCAGAGCCAGGTCGGCTCGTACTGGTCGAACATGACCTCGCACGCGGGCTACTTCCTGCTGCTCAACGTGGCTATGGGCGGCGCGTTCCCGAACGGCGTGGCGGGCTCGGCGACGCCGACCGGCAGCACCGTCTCCGGCCAGCCGATGCGGGTGGACTACGTGGCCGTCTACCAGACCACCGGCGGCACGACCCCGCCGTCGTCGCCGCCGCCGTCCAGCCCGCCGCCGGGCGGCAGCCGTGACGCGTACGCCAACATCCAGGCGGAGAGCCGCAACGCGGAGTCCGGCACCACGATCTACGAGGGCTACTACGTCGGCGCGCTCAACAACGGCAACTGGCTGCGGTTCGACAACGTCAACTTCGGCTCGCCCCGGCCGCTGGACTTCGTGACGCGGGCCGCGTCCGGGGCCGGGGGCGGCGTCAGCGGGCTGGTCGAGGTGCGGATCGACAGCCTGTCCAACGCACCGATCGGCAGTTTCGCCATCGCCAATACCGGCGGCTGGACGAGCTGGCGGGAGATACCGGCCAACGTGGGTTCGGTGACCGGCACGCACACGGTCTACCTGACCTTCACCTCCGGCCAGCCCAGCGACTTCGTCAACATCGACTGGATCCGGTTCCGGCGCTGACGACTCCTGCCGCGGGCCGGTGGCATGCCGCCGGTCCGCGGCGACCTTCGCCACCGCCTACCTGTTTCGGGATGTCGCCACCTCCCGAAACAGGTAGGCGTCTCTCAGTAGGTGTACCCGCCGCCGTCGGGTGACGCGGCGACCGCGGGCGACGCCGCCGCCTCGGGCGACGTGCCGGCCTCGGGCGAGGGCGCGACCGCGGGGGACGGCGGGGGGACCGCCTTCGGCGTGCCGGTGGGCAGGCAGCTCAGGTTCTTCTTGCCGGTCGGTGCCACGACGAACCAGACGCCGCCGACACCCTGGCCCTTCCACTGCCCGGCCTTGAGATCGCCGATGTAGCGGTAGAGCGGCCAGCCGGCAAGGGTGACCTGGGTCGAGCCGTCCTCGCGCTCGATGGTGCCGACCAGCTTGCGATCGACGCCGGTGAGCTCGAGGCTCTCGTCGACCAGCACCGGCGGCCAGACGGCCGCGCAGTCGCCGGAGCAGCGCGACTCGGGCGGATCGGCGCTGTCGCGGTCGAACCGGTAGAGCACCCAGCCGTCGCCGTCGGTGACGACGGCGCCCATCTTCGGGATCTTCTTGGCGCGCAGCTGCCCGGTCGGCGTGCCCACGGCGGCGACCAGCTGGGCCGCGGAGTCGTCGGCGGGCGGCAGCTGGATCGGCGCGGGCTGCCCGTTCGGGGCCGTGCCCTCGCGCAGCTGGCCCTGGCAGCCGACCAGGCCGGCCAGGGACACGGACAGCAGCGTCACCGCGATCGCGGTGCGGACGCTTCGATGCATCGGACCTCTCCTCTGGCGGAAGTCGCACCGGCCGGAGCGGCCCGTGCGGTCCTGCGGCCAGCCGACGAACACGGCCGGCCATGGTGCGGTAGCGGCGGTCAGCCGGACAGCTCAGCCCGGCCGTGGTGCGGTGGCAGTGGTCAGCCGGACAGCTCAGCCCGGCCGTGGTGCGGTGGTGGTCAGCCGACCAGGCTCAGTCGGCGCTGCTGTGAGGTCTGGGCGGGCAGCGACACCCGCGGCCGGGCCAGCGGGCCCGCTGCGCGCATCTCCCGCGCGAGCGTGGTGAACTGCCGCGGCGCGTTGACCGCCACGACGCCGCGGGCCACCCCGTCGCGCAGGTGGACGGCGACCATGCCGCCCCGGGCGACGTCGCGCCGGCCGGGACGAAGCTCGGTGACCTCGATGTCGTCGGCGCCGTCGAGGCGGCCGCAGACCTGGATGCGCAGCCCGAACAGGTCGGACCAGTAACGCGGCTGCACCGGCGCGGCCGGCGCGGGGCGGTGCCCGGCGAGCAGGGTCCGGGCGGCGGCCTGGCCCTGCTCCAGCGCCGCGATCCACTGGTCGCAGCGGCCGGGGGCGTCGCCGTACCAGGGATTGGGCCAGCGGGCGACCGCCCCGGCGGCGACGATGCGCTTCGTGCCGAGCACCCGCAGGCTCTCGTCGCAGAGCAGGCCGTCGCTGGTGTCGGCGCCCGGCACGGTGAACCACCCGGTGTCGGGCCGCTCCCCCAGCGCCGAGATCACCACGTCGGCGTCGACGTGGGAGCCGTCGTCGAGGTCGAGCCGCCAGCCGCGGCGGCTGCGGCTCACCACGCGGACCCGGCGGCCCAGGCGCATGCGTACGCCCTCGCGCCGCATCGAGTCGGCCACCAGGCCGCCCGTCACGGCGCCCACCGCGCGCGTCATCACCTGCGCGTTCGAGTCGATGATCACGCACTCGCGGGCCAGCGAGCTGACCACGCACGCGGCCTCGGAGCCGGTGAACCCGGCGCCGACGACGGCCACCCGGCGCGCCTCGCGCAGCGCCGCGCCCAGCGCGAGCGCGTCCTCGACG
The DNA here is from genome assembly GCF_040675365.1 of Catellatospora sp. NPDC049609. Classification (NCBI taxonomy): domain Bacteria; kingdom Bacillati; phylum Actinomycetota; class Actinomycetes; order Micromonosporales; family Micromonosporaceae; genus Catellatospora; species Catellatospora sp. NPDC049609. The sequence continues at coordinate 20,601 of NZ_JBFAOU010000024.1, forward strand.
TCGTGCAGGGTGTACAGGCCGGGCTCGCCGACCGGCCAGCCGTCGGGGATCACCGGCTTGGCGCCGGTCGCCACGATCAGGCCGTCGTACTCGAACGCCTCGCCGGTGTGCGTGTAGACGACCTGGCGGGCGCTGTCGAGCTCGACGGCGACCCGGCCGGGCAGCCACCGGGCGGGGGCGGTGCTCGCCAGGTGCGCGTCGGCGGGGCGCTGGCGGCCGGTCAGCAGCCCCTTGGAGCAGGCCGGGCGGTGGTACGGCGGGTGCTCCTCGCCGCCGAGCACGGTCACCGCGCCGGTGAACCCGAGGCGGTGCAGCTCCTCCACGGCCGCGACGGCGGCGCGGCCGGCGCCCGCGATGACGATCCGGTCCAGGTCACCGGCACGATGCCTCACTGCTTCTCCTCGTCGGTCAGTTCGTCGCGGTGGACGGCCGCGTGGTGCTGGGCGCGGCTGTGCCGGCCCCTGGCCTGGCGGTACTCGTCCAGCTCGGTCGCGGGCTCGAAGGTGTTCCGGCTCGCGGGCTCGAAGCCGCCGCGGCCGCCCGCGGGCTCGAAGCCCGACCGGCCGCTCGTGGGCTCGAAGCCCGATCGGCCGCCCGCGGGCTCGAAGCCGGTGCGGCCGCTGGTGGGTTCGAAGGTGTTGCGGCCGCGGGGGCGCACCACGTGCGGCATGCCCTGGGTGGGGGTCCACAGTGGCGAGCCGGCGGCCTGGTGGCGCACGGTGATCGCGCGGGCCGGGCACACCTCGACGGCGCGGATCACGTCGTCCAGCCGGGTGACCGGCGGCGCGGCGGTGTAGTCCAGGCGGCCGTCGCCCTGCAGGGTGAACACCTCGGGCGCCTCCTGCTCGCAGAAGCCGAACCGGGCGCAGCGCACCGGGTCGACGTCGACGCGCAGGTTGCCCTGGATGTGCGCAGGTCCGGCCGCGGTGATCGACGGTCCGTCCGCCCGCCGGGCCCGCGACCTGGTGGTGAACCACAGGGCCACGGTCACCAGCCAGGCGGCGTACACCGTGCCCCAGACCCACGTCGGCCCGACGTCCGAGCCGGACACCAGCACGTGCGCGGAGATCAGCCAGAACCCGGCGTAGGTCGCCGTGTGCACGGCCCGCCAGCGGCTGAAGCCGAGCCGGCGCTGCACCACGATCGAGATCGCCGCGGCCAGCACCAGCTCCAGGCCGAGCACGCCGGCGCCGGTGCCGACGGGGTCGTGCGTGTCCACGAACGGGATCAGGACCTCGACCAGGGTGATGGTGCCGCCGGGCACGGCGAGCTGCGCCAGCCCGTGCACCAGCCCGAGCGTCAGCCCGATCAGCGCGATGCCCTGATGCAGGGCGTACGCCACGGGCTGGCGCAACCGGGTCAGCCCCCAGCCGTTGCGCAGGGCGACCCCGCCCAGCACCGCGAGCCAGAGCAGGCCGAATGACGTGAATCCCACCGTCGCGGCAATGACGTGCACACTCTCCATGACCGCCCCGCTACTCTTCTCGAATAGACGTCGTCGGCATCGCGAATAAGTGCCGCGATCCCTTTCGGACGAAACCTTCGGCCCTTTAAGAGGTATTGTCAACACACCGGCTCACATCGCGGACGCCACCTGCGAACTGGGCACACTTTTTTAGCTGCGTCCTATGCAGACCCTAACGGTGACTTAATATTGCCTTCCGGTATTGACTCGTGAACGAGTCGGGCGCATAGGCTTCCGTCGCTGCCAAAAGGCAGTCGCAATGCGTATTCAACCGACCACGGAAGGGCATCGGATGAATACCGGCCGCATTTTCCGCGCCGCCACGCTCACCGCCGTCGCCCTGCTCGCGCTCGCTCCGGCGGCCGGGCCGGTCGCGGCCGCCGACGACCTGCCCGCGGGCTGGACCGCCAACGAGTTCGGCCCGCTCGGGCCCGCCGACCGGGACCTGCTGGTCCGGGTGCGGCTGGCCGGGCTGTGGGAGGCGCCGGCCGGCCGGCAGGCGCAGGAGCGCGCCGGCGACCAGCGAATCAAGGACGTCGGCCACCACCTGGAGACCGACCACCTGGCCCTCGACGTCGAGGTGCGCCGGGTCGCCGCGCGGCTCGGCGTGGCGCTGCCCGACAAGCCCAACGCCGAGCAGCAGGGCTGGCTCGACGAGTTCTCCACGCTGCGCGGCGACGCGTACGACAGGGTCTGGATCGCCCGGCTGCGCGCCGCGCACGGCAAGGTCTTCGGCGTCGTCGCCGGGGTCCGGGCGGGCACCCGCAACGAGGTGATCCGCGAGTTCGCCCAGCAGGCCGTCACCGTCGTCATGAAGCACATGACCCTGCTGGAGAGCACCGGGATGGTCGACTACGCCACGCTTCCCGCCGCTCCGACGCCCGCCGCGGCGCCGGTCGCCGCCGCCCGCAACCGGGTCGGCGGACCGCCCCAACCCCTCATCTGGCTGGTCCTGGCCGCGGCGCTCGCCGTCGGCACGGTCACCGCCACCCGGGTCTGGCGCCCCCGCTGACCCGTCCTCCCCGAAGGGAACCCCGATGGCACGAGCACACCTCCCCCGGCACCGCTGGGAACCCCGCCGACGACTGCTGGCGGCCGTGATCGTCCTGGTGGCCGCGACGGTCTGGGCCACCATCGCGCACATCTCGCAGGCCGCAACCGGCGCGGGCGCCCCGGCCGGCACCGGCGCGCAGCCGTCCGCCGAGATGCCCGCGGCGCTCGCCGCGGCCGCCCTGATCCCGAACGACCAGGGCCCCGACCCCGAGTGCCGGCGCTCGCGGCCGCCCGCGCGCTGCCACGCCCCGACCGGCGACCCGGCCGCGGCCGACTACGTCGACATCCGCTCGGTCGCGCCGAACGCGCGGGACCGGCGGGCCAACGCGGCCGGCTCGGCGGGCACCTTCGTCTCGGTCTGCGGCCGCAACCTCAACGGGCACCGCAACCCCGACAACTTCATCGTGGCGCCGGGTGTCTTCAACGGCGCCCACCACACGCACGACTACGTGGGCAACCTGTCCGCCGACGGCAACTCCACCGACGAGAGCCTCGAAGCGGCGGGCACCACCTGCCGGCGCGACGACCGCTCCACGTACTACTGGCCGGTGCTGCGGCTGCGCGGCACCACCGGCAGCGACGCCGAGGCCGACGGCGGCGGCAAGGACGGCAACGTGGGCCGGATCCTCACCCCGGCCTCGGTGCGGCTGGAGTTCCGCGGCAACCGCTTCGCCAAGGTCGCCGAGATGCCGCGCTTCCTGCGGCTGATCATGGGTGACGCCAAGGCGGTCACCAACGGACCCGCCAACGCCCGGGCGCAGTGGACCTGCACCGGGTTCACCAACCGGCGCACCACGAAGTACCCGCTGTGCCCGCGGGGCAGCCAGGTGCAGCGCATCCTGGACTTCCCGAGCTGCTGGGACGGCGTCAACACCGACAGCCCCAACCACCGCGCGCACGTGATCTTCCCCGCCGCGGACGGGCGCTGCGCGGAGGGCACCACGCCGATCGCGCAGCTGCGCATGACGCTGACCTACAGCGTGCCGCGCGGGCGGTCGTTCGCCCTGGACACCTTCCCCGAGCAGAACCACAACCCGCTCACCGACCACGCCGACTTCGCCAACGTGATGCCCGCCCAGCTCATCACCCAGCTCACCGACTGCATCAACCGCGGCCGCCGCTGCTGACCCCGCATCGCAGCGGCGTCCGCTCCACCCGTCCCGCCCCACCTTTCCGCCCGCATCCCGCGACCCTGCCGCGGGGTGGGGTGGGGCGGGACACGGTGAGGGGGTACGCGCCGCACCCGCGTACCCCCTGCGGTCCGCTTGGGCTCGGACCGGTTCGCCCGCGCCGCCGTCACCCCCGACGGCGGCGCGGGCCGTGCGGCGTCACCCGATGGTGCAGGTGGCGCCGTTGAGCGTGAACGCCGCCGGCCGCGGGTTGCTGCCGGTGTGACTGGCGTTGAAGCCGAACGACGTGGACGCGCCGGGCGCCAGGGTGCCGTTCCAGGCCTCGTTGGTGATCGCCACGTCGGCCCCGGTCTGGGTGTACTTCGACGACCAGGACTGGGTGACCTGCTGGCCCGCGGTGAAGGAGAACCGCAGCGTCCAGCCGTTCACCGTGGCGGTGCCGGTGTTCTTCACCGTCACGTTGCCGGTGAAGCCGGTGCTCCAGTCGTTCGTGGAGTAGGTGACCTGGCAGGACCCGGCCGGGTTGTTCGGCAGGGTGGTCACCGACACGGCACTCGACGCCGTGGAGGCGTTGCCGGCCGCGTCGACCGCGACGACGTAGAACTGGTACGCCGTGGCCGCCGTCAGCCCGGTGACCGCGTACGTGGTGCCGGTGACCGTGGCCAGCAGGGCGTCGGTGGCGCCCGCCTCGCGGTAGACCCGATACCCGGTGACGCCCACGTTGTCGGTGGACGCGGCCCAGGTCAGGGTCGCCCCGGTCGGCGTCACCGCGGACGCGGTGGGCGTGCCGGGCGTGCTCGGCGGGGTGGTGTCGACCGGGTTGGAGATCAGCGTGGTGAAGCTCGCCGGGGTCGAGGCCGCCGAGCGGTTGCCCGCCCCGTCCTTGGCCACCACGTAGAACGTGTACGTGGTGTTCGGGGTCAGCCCGGTCACGCCGAGCGTCGCCGCGGTCGGCGAGCCGACGAGCACGTCGGTGGCCCCGGCCTCGCGGTAGACGTCGTAGCCGGCCAGGCCGCTGCCGCCGGTGTCGGTCGAGCCCGCCCAGGACAGGGTGAGCCCGGTGGTGGTGACGCCGGACGCGCTCGGGGTGCCGGGCACGCTGGGTGCCGTGGTGTCCGGGGTGGTCGACGGCTCGTTGCCCCAGATCCGCACGCCGCCGTGGTAGAGCGGCACGCCGGGGTTGACGCCGGCGGTGGCCAGGTACGACGGGTCGTTGGCGGCGCTCCAGGTGCCGCCCTCGCCGACGCCGACCTTGAACTGCACCTCCATCCGGTGCTGCGACTGCCCCGCCGGGGCGATGGTGTAGCCGGTGCAATCGACCTCGACGTACCAGAGGTTGCCCTGCGCCTGCTTCGCGGTGGACGGCGACGGGCAGCCCTGGGTGTAGCCGGCGGTCACCACGACCGGGCTGGCGTCGTCACGGTTGAAGTAGTAGCGGAACTTCGCCGTGGTCAGCGCGCGGGCCGGGAACGCGGACTTATTGTAGACGATCGCCTTGACCCGGGTCTCCCGCGCGTCGGCGGTGAGCGTGGTCTCCACGGTCATCTCGTCCATGTCCGGCGCCTGCACGCCGGGGAACCCGGCCAGCGGGGTGCCGCCGTACTCCTTAACCAGCCGCACCAGCGACGAGGTGAGCCCGGCGTTGTAGTCGGTGGCGACCTCGTTCATCACGTAGTCGTTGCGCTCGTCCTTGTACGCGTCGTCCGGCGAGGACGGGCCGCCGACCAGCGCGCCGAAGAGCACGTGCCGGGTCTCGACGGGCACGGTCATGCTGTCCCACCACGACCCGTGCGCGGTGCGGTGGTGCGGGTTCTTCGGCGAGTTGGCCCCGAAGCCGATCAGGTACGACGAGCTGCGCGGGTTGTCGCCGAGCGCGTAGTTGATCTGCCGCACCGCGAAGTCGTGGTAGCGGGCCTTGCGCACCGTGTCGGTGGTCTTGTCGCTGTACACCAGCGCGGCGAACGACGTGTTCGCGGCGTAGCGCAGCGCGCCCCAGCTGTCGAGCACGGCCATGCCGCCGGGCGAGGTGCGGATCTTCTCGCCGTTGACGCCGACGGTCCAGTAGTCCAGCCACCGGTTGGCGTCGTCGATGTACTTCTGCTTGCCGGTCAGGTTGGCCAGCAGCACGTACGCGCCGAACTGCTTGTTGTCCCAGGCGATGGTCCACTTGTAGGACTTGGTGGTGGTCTGCGGCTCGGTGCCCAGGGCGTCGTACGCGGCCTCGGCCTTGGCCAGGTAGCTCGCGTCACCGGTGGCCCGGTAGAGCCAGATCGCGCCCCACACCAGCTCGTCGGCGTACCCGCTCCACGACCGGTAGAAGCTGGTCGCGTCGGTGATGCACGAGTGGTAGGTCTGGCGCACCGTGTCGGCGAAGGTGTAGAGCTGCTTCGCGTGCGTGACCAGGGTGTCGGCGTAGCCCGGGTCGGTCGGGCGGAACACCATCGACGAGGCGGCCATCGCGGCCGCGGTCTCCCCGGCCAGGTCCGCGCCGCCGCAGGTGGCGTCGATCTTGTACGCGGGCCGCGCCATCGGCATCACCTCGGCCGGACCCCACCACTTGTGGTCGTCGTCGCCCTTGCCGATCTGCCCGTAGAGCACGTTCGGCGACGGGTGCGCCTTGATGAAGTAGTCGTTGGGCACCCGCAGGTTGTTGAGCAGGTGCTGCAGCTGCCCGGCGGCCGCGTAGCCGTCGCGGTACTCCACCGCGCCCCAGGCCAGCATCGTGGTGGTGAACGCCATCGGGAAGCCGAACTTGACGTGGTCGCCCGCGTCGAACCAGCCGCCGGCCAGGTTCAGGCCGACGTCGGAGCCGTCGTTGACGGCGGCGTCGCCACGCCAGGAGACCCGGCTCCAGGCGGGCTTCGGGCCGGCGATCTGCGCCTCGTAGAAGTACAGCGACTTCTGCAGCGCCTCGGCGTAGTTGAAGGACGGTGCGGCTGCGGCCGGTCCGGGGCTGACGGCGACGGCGAACGCCGCTGCGCTCAGCGCCGTGGCCGCGGCCGCCGCCAGGCGGCGGGCCCAGCGTGGACGTGCGTCGGGCATGGCGGGACTCCTCGTACGTGGAGCTGAACCCGGTGGCGCGGCGGCGGTGGTGCGCGAGCCGGACGTGGGCGCGTCCGTGCCCGCCCGGCGCGGCGTTCCGGGCCCGGTGGGGTGTCGGGTGTGTCGTGTCAGGCTCGGGAGCGCTCCCACAACTGGAGGACAATGTATCCGGATGTTGCGAGTAAGTGAAGCGTCATCGACCTGCGCTTATCCGGCCACCATGGAATCGCTCCCACAACAGCGGCCCGCCGCTGAAACTTTCACCGGTGCGAGACGGGCTCAGTGGCGCGGCGGCAGCAGCCGGAACTCGTTGCCCTCCGGATCGGCCAGCAGCGTCCACTGCCCGCCCGGCGGCTGCGCCGGCACGTGCCGCGCGCCCATGTCCATCAGCCGCTCGATGTCGCCCACCAGGTCGTCGCTGTCCAGCTCCAGGTGCAGCCGGTTGCGGCCCACCTTCGCACCGTGCGCGCGGACGAACATCATCCCGGGGAACGCGTCCTGGTCCGGCGCGATGGACACCACGTCGGGCCGCTCCTCCAGGATCTGGAAGTGGAGCACCTCCGCCCACCAGCGGGCCAGCCGGGCCGGGTCCCCGGAATCCACTGCGGTGCCATGCCAGCGCAGCCCCATCGCCGCCTCCTCCGGTGTGGACGAAGTGCCGAAAGCGTACGCTGCCGGATTCCCGCCTGCCACCACCGGCAAACCACGCATCGGCCCCGAACCCGCGGCGCGGCGGCGTCAGTGGGTGAGGGCCTCGGTCGGGCTGAGCCGGGCCGCCCGCACCGCCGGATACATCCCGGCGCAGCCCCCGATGAGCAGCGTCGCGGCGAGCCCGCCGAACACCGCCCAGCCCGGCAGCACGATCTGCCACTGCTGCGACGCCGCGTACGCCGCCGCGGCCAGCCCGCCGACGACCACGCCGGCCAGGCCGCCGAGCAGGGACAGCAGCAGCGACTCGGTGAGGAACTGCAGCCAGATCTGCGAGCGGGTGGCGCCGAGCGAGCGGCGCAGCCCGATCTCCGACCGGCGTTCCAGCACCGAGATGACCATCGTGTTCGCCACCCCCACCCCGCCGACGAGCAGGGCCACCGCGCCCAGGCCGACGAGCAGCCCGGCGAGGGCCTCGTCCGCGGCCGCCTTGGCCGCCAGCGCGTCCGACGGGCGCGACACCCGCACGTCCTGCGGGCTCCGCGGGTTCGCCGTGCGGGCCAGCAGGCCGTGTACGGCGGTGATGGCCGACTCCTGGGCGCGCACGTAGACGGTCGACGGGTGGCCGTCGAACCCGAGGTCGGCGGTCGCCCGCTCCCAGGTCACGAACGCGACCACGTCCAGCTCCTCGGCCAGCTCGATCGGGTCGAGGATGCCGACCACGGTGAACCAGCGCCCGCCCAGCCAGAGCTGGCCGCCCAGGTTGCTGCCGCTGAGCCCGAGCCACCGGGCCGTGGTCGCCCCCAGCACCACCGACGGATACGGCGAGCTCGCCGCGCCGAGCCAGCTGCCCGCCGCCACCCGTGCGCCGACCACCTCGGGCAGCCCGGGGCGGCTGGCCACCACCGTGATCCCGTTCGACTGCGTCACCGGGATGCGGTCGTTGCGGTAGACGTTGACGCCCTTGACCGCGCCGATCGCCGTCACCGACTCGACCGAGGAGATCCGGCCGATCATCGTCTCGGCCTCCGGCGGCAGCGTGACGTCGGACCCCAGCTCGCCCTTGGCCGGGGCGACGGCCAGCATGTTCGTGCCGAGCCGGTCCAGGATGGCGTTGAGTCCGGCCTTGCCGGAGCTGCTGATGCCCACGATCGCGATCATGGCCGCGATGCCGATCGCGATCCCGAGCGCCGACAGCAGCACCCGCAGCGGATGCGTACGCAGCCCCGAGCCTCCGGTCCGGACGACGTCGCCGAGCGGCATCCGCCGCGGGGTCAGCGGCTGGGTCATGCCGGCACCTGCGCGGGGACGATCCGGCCGTCGCGGAGGGTTATCTGGCGGGGCAGCATGGCCGCGATCTCCCGGTCGTGGGTGATGATGACGACGGTGGTGCCGGCGTCGCGCAGCTGGCTGAGGATCCCCATCACCAGGTCCCCGGCGACGCTGTCGAGGTTGCCGGTCGGCTCGTCGGCATAGAGGATCTCAGGCTCGCTCACGATGGCGCGGGCGATGGCGACCCGCTGGCGCTCCCCGCCCGACATCTCGTGCGGGGCGTGGCCCAGCCGGTGGCCGAGGTCGACCCGGTGCAGCGCTTGCGCCGCGCGTTCCCGCCGCTCCGCGCGGCGCACGCCGCTGTAGAGCAGGCCGTCGGCGACGTTGTCCAGCGCCGGCACCCGGGGCGCGAGGTGGAACTGCTGGAACACGAAGCCGATGTGCTGGGCGCGCAGCGCGGACAGCTGCCGGTCGGACAGCCGCGCGGTGTCGTGCCCGGCCACCGTCACCCGGCCCGCCGTCGGCCGGTCCAGCACCCCGGCGACGTGCAGCAGGGTGGACTTGCCCGACCCGGACGGCCCGACGATGCCCACCAGCTCGCCGCGCTCGACGGTCAGGCTGACGTCGCGCAGCGCCACCACGCCGGAGCCGTAGTCCCTGGTGACGCCGGCCAGTTCCAGCATCGTCACGACGCCGGCACCTTGACGTCCTGCCCCGCGTCGATCCCCGGCCCCGTGATCTCCACCCGGCCCTGGGTGAACAGGCCCGTCTCGACCCCGACGACCCGGGTCCCGGCCTGCTCGACCAGCTCGACGCCGTAACCGCCGCCGGCCAGCGCCAGCAGCGCGGTCACCGGCACCGACAGCACGTCGGCGCGCTCGGCCACCACGATCTGCACCTGCACGGCCGGGTCGGCGGCCTTGCCCGCCGCGGTCTGGTCGGCCAGCCGCACCGTCGCGGTCAGCTGGTCGTCGGCAGCCTGCGCGACGTCGGCGACGGTGCCCGCCACGGAGCCCCCGCCGTTGATCGACACCGAGACGGCGACACCGGTCTTGACCAGGGACTTGTCGGCCGCGGCCACCGGCATGGTCACCATGCGCGCGGTGCCGGTGATGCCCATGACCGGCCCCGCGGCCCGGCTGCCGCGGCGCAGGCGGTGGTCGGCGACCCGCACCGCGGCCGGCCGGAACGCGATCTGCCCCAGCTCCACCCGGCCGGTCTCCTTCACCCCGAGCGCCTTCTGCCAGCGGCGCACCGCCGCCGCGGTCCGCTCGGTGAAGGAGTCGTCCGCGGCGCCGCCGCCATGCCCGAGGGCCGCCAGGTTCCGCTCCAGCTGGACCACGTCGCGGCCGGAGATGCCCGTCCGCATCGGACGCCACATCGGCACCGCGCCGTAGAGCACGGTCACCGGCAGGTCGTCGACCCGGAACAGCACCTCGCCGCGCTCCACGGTCGCACCGACCGGGGCCAGCTCGGTGACGATCCCCGGCAGCTGGCTGTCGAGGGGCTCGGCGGGTCCGAAGCCGAGGTTGCCGCGCAGCGTCCGCACGTCCTTCAGCGGGCCGCGCACCACGGGCGCCGTGGCCGGGCCCGGGCTCGCCGCGGTTTGCGGATCCCGGTCGCGGGCCGACACCCCGAAGTAGACGGCCGGCGCCGCCAGCGCCAGCCCGCCGCCGAGCAGCAGCAGCCCCCGTCGCTTGATCTTCATGTGCCCGCCTCCTGCAACCGCATGCGCACGACCGCGTGAATGTCCGACACCGCGATGAGGCCCAGCTTGCGGGAGTCGATGCTGTCGGCGTTGTCACCTCGTACGACCGCTTTGCCCACCGGGACGATATCGCAGCCCGCCGCCGGCCGGATGTCCGGCGGAACCGGGTCTCCGGCCACCGCGACGAGTCGTTTGACGAGGCTGTCCAGCCCGCCGTGGGCGCGCAGCGGATTGCGGAACACGACCACGTCACCCACCGCGGCGCGGCGGCGGCACACCGCGAGCAATACGTCGCCGTCGGTGAAGCTGGGCGTCATGCTGTCCCCGACGACCGTGACGATCAGCAGGCGGCGGCGCACGGCCAGCCCGCCCGCGAGCGTCACCGCGAGCGCGAGCAGCGGCCAGGCGTATCCAGGCATGCGCCGGCCTAGGAGTTCTCACGCGAGCAGGTGGTGAGCGTCTCCATGGCCTTCTCCAGGTCGACGCCCGGCGGCGGCGGGTCGGCGTCGAGCAGCGGGTTGGGGTCCGGCCAGTCCGGGAACCCGCTCTCCCGCATGCACCGGGCGTTCTTGCGGCGGTGCTCGAGGTTCTCGACGGCGGCCTTCGGGTCGAGCTTGTCCGCCGGCTGCAGGTGGCCGCAGGTTTTGAACGCGGCGACGTAGACGTCGTCGGCCTTGATCTCACCGGTCTGCCGGCCGGGATCGTCGCTCAGCGGCACGCCGTTCTCGCGCATGCAGGTCGCGAACGCGCGCTGCTGCTCCTTGCGCTTGGCCTCCAGCGCCTTGCCGTCGGCGACGGTCGGTGCGGCCGACGGGTCGCCGTCACCGCTGCACCCACTGGTGAACAACGCCAGGCACACCAGCACCGTGCCCCATCGTCGCCATGCCATGTGCGATCCCCTCTCTGCCCCGGGCCGGTCCGTCGACCCGTTCGTCCTGGTATCCGGCGGCCTGCGCGGTGAACATCCGCGCGTACGCCCCGCCGGCGCTCATCAGCTCGTCGTGCGTGCCCTGCTCGACGACCGCCCCCGCGTCGAGCACGACGATGCGGCCGACCGTCCGCATGGCGGCGAGCCGGTGTGAGATCACCACCGCGGCGCGGTCACCGCGCAGCGCCTCCAGCTCCTCGTGCACCCGGTTCGCCGCCAGCGCGTCCAATGCCGAGCTGGGCTCGTCGTGGATGAACAGCTCGGCCTCGTCACGCATGAACGAGCGGGCGAGCGCGACCCGCTGGGCCTGCCCCCCGGACAGCATGACACCGCTGTCGCCGGGACCGTCCATCGAGAACAGTCGGGTCAGCATGGTGTCGTAGCCTCGCGGCAGCGCGGCGATCGGCTCGTCGGCCCCCGCCCGCGCGGCGGCCCCGACGATCCGGTCCCGGTCGGCCAGGTGCGCGACGGACCCGACACCGATGTTCTCCGCTGCCGAGAGCTCGTATGTCATGTGGTCCTGGAAGGCCACGCCGAGCCGGGAGCGCAGCTCTGCCAGGCGCAGGTCCCGCAGGTCGACGCCGTCCCAGGTGATGCGGCCGCGGTCGGGGTCGTAGAGGCGGCACAGCAGCTTCACGACGGTGCTCTTGCCCGCGCCGTTGACGCCCACCAGGCCGGTCGCGACGCCGGCCTCGATGCGCAGCGAGACGCCGCGCAGTGCCCAGTCGGCCTGCTCGGAGTAGCGGAACCAGACGTCCTCGAACACGATCGCGCCGCGCAGCGGGCCGGGCACCGCCTGCCCGTCGGCCAGGTCGGGCCGGGCCGCCAGCACCTCGAGGTAGTGCTCGAACAGGTAGAGGACCGCGCCGACCGAGGCCAGCTGCACCACCGAGCCGCCGAAGGCCGCCTGCACGCCGCCGAGCGCCGCGATGAACAGCAGGACGTCGCCCGCGCTCAGCCGCCCGGCGGCGGCCTGGGTCACCACCACCACCGCACCGGCGACCGTGACGACCACGCCGAACAGCGTCAGGGCCACCTGGACCAGTGCCGCGCCGCGCTCCGTACGCAGCTCCCGGCGGCTCGTCTCGGCCAGGGCGGCGGCGATCCGCTGCTGGAACAGCACGCCGAGGCCGAACAGCCGGATCTCCTTGATGGCCTGCAGGTCCGTCAGCAGCATCTGGTACTGCAGGCGCCGTCGGCTCTGCGCCATCGTCGCCTCGCTGGTGCGTGCCTTGCGGCGGGCCAGCGTCGCCTGCGTGCACACCGCCGGGACGGCCGCCGCCGCCAGCAGCAGCGCCATGGGCCACCACACCGCGACCACCACGGCGAGGAACGAGCCGATGGTGACGACGGTGCGCACCAGCGAGAACGCGAGGTCGGTGACGGCCCGTGGGGCGACCTGCGCCGACCGCTCGGCGTGCTGGATGCGGTCGCGGAAGGCCGGATCCTCGAAGCGGCGCAGGCCGGGGAAGGCGTTGATGGCGGCGTAGAGCCTGCCCTCGGCCTGGATGGTGATGGCGCGCTGCTGCGCGGCCGCGGCGAGCCCGCCGAGGTGGTTGAGCAGCAGCGCGATGCCGCCGAGCCCGACCACCGCGGCGACCAGCAGGGACAGGCGCGAAGAGCTCACCGCACCGGCGGCCAGGCCGTCGACCAGGAGTTTGCTGGCCCACGCCGCGGCGACCGGCAGCGCGCTCGCCACGGCCATCAGCCCGGCCGAGGCCAGCATCAGGCCTGGCGACGCCTGCCAGCCCAGCCGCATCGCCGCGCCGAAGGACCGCCGGAGGCGGCGGCGTGGTGCGTCCGCCGTCATCGGGCGAGGTGCGTTTCGGGCAGCTTCGAACCGACGTGCACGACGGCGCCGTCCTCCACCTCGAGCACGGTCGGGAACCGGCCGACGTGGAACGCGGAGCCGACGATGTCCGCGTCCAACGGCTGCACCACGGCGCGGACGTACCCCGGCAGCGCGGCGACCAGCGCCGAGGTCTTCTGGTCGGTCCGGTCGCCGATGACGAAGGCGAACACGGGACCGGGCTCCTGCTCCGGCAGCGCCGCGATGATCAGCTCGCAGGGGCCGCAGCCGGGCATGAGGAACAGCACCAGCGCCCGGCCCGACCCGAGGTCGTGGTGGGAGATCCGGCCACCGTGCACGTCGGGGACCGAGAAGCCGCCCACCCGGTCGCCGACCGCAGGCGCCTGCGCCTGTGTGCTGTGCCCGGCGGGAGCCTGCTCCACGGCTCGGACCTTCTTGGCGAGCGCGAGGGTCAGGAAGAGGTTTCCCGCCCCGAGAACCAGGCCGCCGACGGCGGCCACCACCAGCAATGTGTCCACGATCTCCACCCGTTGACGATCGATGTGCGGCGAACCGGAAGGTCCCGTGGCGGAGCGGCGCCCCGCCACGGGAGTGACGCGACTAGCAGCCGCCGTACTGGTAGCAGTTGGCGTAGCAGTCGTAGATGTAGCGCTTCGTGACGTAGTAGCAACCGGTCACGTCGCAATACCGCCAGCCATCGCAGTAGCAGGTGTCGCCCTGGCTGGCGGTGCAAGCACCGGCCTTCGCGCTCGGTGCCACGAGCCAGGCGATGTTGGTCATCGCCTGACGAATGGGCTTCGTCAGCAGTTTCGTCACTCCGGTTCCCTCCGTGATGTCGATCCCTCGATGAACGGCGCGCGCTGCTTCGAGATGCTAGGAACCCGGCAACAGGAACTACAAGGTTTCTTAATAAATATGGCGGTCACCCGCCACTTTGGACTTGACGGCCGATTGTGCGCCTCGTACGTTCGAGCCACGGCAAGCCACACGGGGGAGATGCGACGTGCCGGATCCTGAAATGACGCCCATCGTCCGATTACTGATCGAGGGAGCCCAGGACAGGGAGATAGCCGATCGGCTGCACCTGGGACTGCGGACCGTGGAGCGGCGGATCAGCTGCACCATGACGCGCTACGGGTTGCGCAACCGCTTCCAGCTCGGCGCGCTGGCGCTGCACCTGGGCTGGCTCGCCGGCGACGACGTCGCCGGTGCCATCACGCCGCCGGCGCCGAGCCGGCGGGGGTGACCGTGCTGCCCGCCCTCGCCGCCTGCCGGGCCCTGCTCGGCGTCGTGTTCGCGGTCGCCGCGCTCGGCAAGCTGCGCGGCCGCGACCGGTTCGCCGCCTTCGCCGCGACCCTGACCGAGCTGCCCTGGCTGCCCGCGCGGTGGCACCGCACGGTGGCGGTCGCGGTGGTGTCCGTCGAGATCGCCGTCGCCGTGCTGCTCACCGCACCGCCCACCGTGCCGGCCGGTTTCGTGCTCGCCGCGGGCACCCTGGCCGTGTTCACCACCGCCGTCGCGCACGCGCTGCGGGCCGGCCGGGCACTGCGGTGCCAGTGCTTCGGCACGGACGCGGGCACGATGGGCACGCCGCAGCTCGTCCGCAACGGCGTGCTGCTCACCGTCGCGTCATGCGGCGCCGTGCTGGCCGTGCTGCCGGGCGGCACGGCGGCGGACCAGGCCGCCACCGTGTCCGCCGCCGCGGCCGGGGCATTGGCCGGCCTGGTGCTGACCCGCTGGGACGACCTGGTCTACCTGGTCCGTCCCGCCGCCCGGCACTGATCCGGGGTCACAGCCTCGCGCGGCCCGCCTCCAACCGGGCCACCGGCACCCGGAACGGCGAGCACGAGACGTAGTCCAGCCCGACCTCGTCGAAGAAGCGCACCGAGTCCGGGTCGCCGCCGTGCTCGCCGCAGACGCCGATCTTCAGGCCGGGCCGGGCCTGGCGCCCCTCCTGCACCGCGATGCGCACCAGCCGGCCGATGCCGTCGCGGTCCAGCGTCTCGAACGGCGACACCCCGAACACGCCCAGCTCCAGGTAGCGGCTGAAGAACGAGCCCTCCACGTCGTCGCGGGAGAATCCCCAGCCCATCTGGGTCAGGTCGTTGGTGCCGAAGGAGAAGAAGTCGGCCGCCTCGGCGATCTGCCCGGCGGTCAGCGCGGCCCGCGGCACCTCGATCATCGTCCCGATCGGCGTGCCCGCCGTGCCCTCCTCGGCGAGGATGCGCTCGGCGTCGGCGCGTACCGCCTCCAGCTCCTGCACCGCGCCGACCAGCGGCACCATGATCTCCGGGTGGGGGTCGCCGCCCTCGCCGCGGACCTTCGCCGCCGCCTGCGCGATCGCCCGCACCTGCATCGCGAACAGGCCGGGGATGACCAGCCCGAGGCGTACCCCGCGCAGCCCGAGCATCGGGTTCTGCTCGTGCATGCGGCGCACCGCCGCGAGCAGCGCCTGCTGATGGGGATCAGGCGTGTCCGCCGTGGCCACCGCGACCGCCAGCTCCTCCAGCGGGGGCAGGAACTCGTGCAGCGGCGGATCGATCAGCCGGATCGTCACCGGCAGCCCGTCCATCGCCCGGAAGATCTCCACGAAGTCGTCGCGCTGCAGCGGCAGCAGCGCGTCCAGCGCGTGCTGCTGCTCGTCGGGACCGTCGGCCAGGATCAGCCGCTCCACCATGGCCCGGCGCTCGCCGAGGAACATGTGCTCGGTGCGGCACAGGCCGATGCCCTGCGCGCCGAAACGCCGGGCGCGGGCGGCGTCCTGGCCGGTGTCGGCATTGGTGCGTACGCCCAGCCGGCGCCGCGCGTCGGCGTGGCTGAGCAGCCGGTGCACCGCCGCGACCAGGTGGTCGGCGTCGGGCGCCAGGTCGCCGTCGAAGTAGCGCACCACCGGGCTCGGCTGCACCGGCACCTCGCCCAGGTACACCGCCCCGGTGGTGCCGTCGATCGAGATCAGGTCGCCCTCGCGCACCACGGTCGCGCCGACGGTGAACTGCTTGGCGGGCGTGTCCACCTCGACGGAGTCCGCGCCGCACACGCAGGTCTTGCCCATGCCCCGGGCGACCACGGCCGCGTGCGAGGTCTTGCCGCCGCGGCTGGTCAGGATGCCCTGCGCGGCGATCATGCCGGGCAGGTCGTCGGGATTGGTCTCGCGGCGGACCAGGATCACCTGCTCGCCCTTGGCCGCCTCCTCGACCGCGCGGGCGCTGTCGAACACCACCCGCCCGACGGCCGCGCCGGGCGAGGCCGCGATGCCCTTGGCGATCGGCTCGCCCACGGCCGCGGCGTCGAAGGCCGGGAACATCAGCTGGGCCAGCCGGTCGCCGCTCTGCCGGCGCAGCGCCTCGTCCAGGTCGATCACGCCCTCGTCGACGAGCTGCGAGGCGATGATGAAGGCCGCGGCGGCGGTGCGCTTGCCCACCCGGGTCTGCAGCATCCACAGCTTGCCGGCCTCGATGGTGAACTCGATGTCGCACAGGTCGCGGTAGTGCCCTTCGAGGGTGGACATGATGCCCATCAGCTCGTCGAACGACTTCTTGTCGAGCTGCTCCAGCTCCTGCAGCGGCACCGTGTTGCGGATGCCGGCCACCACGTCCTCGCCCTGGGCGTTGGCGAGGTAGTCGCCGTAGACGCCGCGGGCGCCGGTGGCGGGGTCGCGGGTGAAGGCCACGCCGGTGCCCGAGTCGGGGCCGAGGTTGCCGAAGACCATGGCCACGATGTTGACCGCGGTGCCGAGGTCGGCCGGGATGCGCTCCTGGCGGCGGTAGAGCACGGCCCGCTCGGCGTTCCAGGAGTCGAAGACGGCGTTGACGGCCAGGTCCATCTGCTCGCGCGGGTCCTGCGGGAAGTCGCGGCCGGTGTGCTCGGCGAAGATGGCCTTGAACTCGCCGACCAGGTCGCGCAGCTCCGCGGTGGTGAGGTCGACGTCGGCGCGCTCGCCCTTGACGCGGTCCATGGCGTGCTCGAACGCCTCGCCGGGCACGTCGCAGACGGTCTTGCCGAACATCTGGATCAGGCGGCGGTACGAGTCCCAGGCGAAGCGCTCGTTGCCGCTGCGGGCGGCGAGCCCGTGCACGCTGTCGTCGGTCAGCCCGACGTTGAGCACCGTCTCCATCATCCCCGGCATGGAGAACTTCGCGCCGGAGCGTACGGAGACCAGCAGCGGGTCGGCCGGCTCGCCGAGGCGGCGGCCCATGGTCGTCTCCAGCGCGGCCAGGTGCGCGTCCACCTGCGCGGCGAGCTCAGCGGGCGGGCTGCCGGCGGCCAGGTACTCCCGGCACGCCTCGGTGGTGATCGTGAAGCCGGGCGGCACGGGCAGGCCGAGCCGCACCATCTCGGCGAGGTTCGCCCCCTTGCCGCCGAGAAGATCCTTGAGGTCCCTGTTCCCCTCGGCGAAGTCGTACACGTACTTCGTCATCGTGACCCCCACTCCTCGACATCCAGTCTTGCGCTGGAACTTAACGGCCGCTCAGGGAATTTAGGAGGAGCTGGTGACGTATGGCACAGGTATCGACACTTGTGCCGTTCGTACGGTTTTCCGGGAGCGTTCCCACGCGCAGCACCGCGCATCCGGGGGGCGAACGGGGCAACCCGGCGCCCGACCCCGGCAGGCCTGAAAACGGACCTCGCCGGGCCCTCGAAAACGGACATCGATTGGTAGCGTTCGAGCATGCATCCGTTCGGTCCCGAGGCGACGTCCGACCCGCACCCGATCTACGCCCGGTTGCGCGAGGAGAGCCCTGCTCACGAGATCCCGCTGGCCCCGAACTTCAACGCCTGGCTGATCACGCGGTACGACGACGCGCGCCGGGCGCTCAACGACCCCCGCCTGAGCAAGGACCTCAAGAACACCCCGATCCGGACCGGCGGCGGCTGGCCCGACGAGCTGCGCCGGGCGATGGACTCGCACATGCTCAGCGCCGACCCGCCGCACCACACCCGGCTGCGCAAGCTGGTGTCCTCGGTGTTCACCGCGCGGCGCATCGCCGACCTTCGCCCCGACGTGCAGCGCATCTCCGACGAGCTGCTCGACGGCCTGGCCGGGCGGGAGGAGGCCGACCTGATCGGCGAGTATGCCTTCCCGCTGCCGCTGCAGGTCATCTGCGAGCTGCTCGGCGTGCCCATCGACGACCGGGACCAGTTCCGGCACTGGTCGAACACGATCATCGCGAGCGCGCTGGCGCAGGGCGACGCGCTGGCGGCAGCCACCTCGATGAACGACTACGTCCGCGAGCTGATCGCGCGCAAGCGGGCCGCGCCCGACCACGCGCTGCTGTCCGGGCTGATCTCGGCGGCCGACGAGGGCGACCGGCTCACCGAGGACGAGCTGACCTCGCTGGTGTTCCTGCTGCTGCTGGCCGGGCACGAGACCACCGTCAACCTCATCGGCAACGGCGTCTTCCTGCTGCTGAGCCGGCCCGACCGGATGGCGCGGCTGCGCGCGGACCCCGAGCTGCTCTCCCCCGCGATCGAGGAGTTCCTGCGTTACGAGAGCCCGGTGAAGACGGCGACGTTCCGGATGACCACCGAGCCGGTCGAGTTCGGCGAGGTGACCGTGCCGGCGGGGGCCGTGGTCATGGTCAGCCTGCTGTCGGCCAACCACGACCCGAGCGCCTTCCCGGACCCGGAGCAATTCGACCTCGCCCGTGCCGACAACCAGCACCTGGCCTTCGGGCACGGCATCCACTACTGCCTGGGCGCGCCGCTGGCCCGGCTGGAGGGGCAGATCGCGTTCACCGGCCTGCTGGAGCGCTTCCCGAAGCTGCGCGCGGCACAGCCGCTGGACGAGCTGGCCTGGCGGCCGGGAGCGCTGCTACGGGGCCTGGACCGGCTACCGGTCATGCTCCACTGAAAAAACCCTCAAGATCAAAGCTCCATTTGATGCTGTTTTGGCAGCTTGAATGGAGCTTTGATCGCATAAAACGGGCGCAGAATGCGGTCAGCCCGTAGGGGTAAATGCCAGCAATTCGGACATGATGTGATGCAGATCACAGCGCGACAAGACGTGATGAACCGGATGGCAAGCCCCTAGAAGGGGAGGAAAGTTCACCCACCAGGGCAGATGATTCCTTGCCGCGGTGGTGAGTAGCCTCACTGAGCAGGCAATATGGGCGCTCCCGTATCAACGGCGATGACGGAAGGCCCCCAACCCCCGTGACTTACTTCAGACGTGGCAAGCACAGCGTCCCCGGCACCCTCGACAAGAGCCGTGACCGCCTCGCCCAGACCGGCGGAATGGTTCGCGGTGGCCTCGCCCGGCACTCCCGCCAGGCCCTGGCCGTCACCGCGCTCGCCGGAGTCAGCGCTTTCGGACTGATCAGCGCGGCGAACGCCAACGGCGGCGCCGACACCCCCACCGAGGTGCCCCAGGCGGTCACGAACGTGTCCGCGTGGGAGGCCGACCGGCAGGCGATCGCCGACGCGGCGTCGCGTGCCGAGCGTGCCGTGCCGTCGACCACCCCGTCGGCGACGCCCAGCGCCTCCCCGAGCAGCTCCCCCACCGCCAAGCCCAAGCCGACGAAGACCGTGACCAAGGCGGCGGCCCCCAAGCCCAAGCCCGTCGCGCCCAAGCCCCCGGCCTGGGTCATGCCCATGAAGGGCGCGCAGGTCACCTCCTGCTTCGGCCAGCGGTGGGGCGTGCTCCACGCCGGCATCGACTTCGCCATGCCCAACGGCACCCCGATCCGGGCCGTCGGCGCCGGCGAGGTCGTCAGCACCGGCTGGGCGTACAGCGGTTATGGCATCTCCGTGGTGGTCGACCACCACAACGGATACCTCACCCACTACGCCCACATGTCGCGTGACGCCGTCGCCGTCGGCGACAAGGTCAAGGCCGGCGACGTCATCGGCTACGAAGGCTCGACCGGCGACTCGACCGGCCCGCACCTGCACTTCGAGGTGCACAAGGGCGGCATGTGGAACCAGATCAACCCCGACGGCTGGCTCGCCGACCGGGGCATCCGGACCTCCTGCTGACCCATCCCCCACAGCCCGACCCATCCCCCGACGAGAGGCCCGGATCAGTGTTGATCCGGGCCTCTCGCCCTGCCCGGACCCCGTCGGGTACGGCAGGATGGGCTTGACCCTGACACGATGTCAGGCCACAGGGTGGTTCTCGACATGTTCACCATCGGAGACTTCGCCAGGCTCGGCGGCGTATCGGTCCGCATGCTGCGCCACTACGACGCGATCGGGCTGCTCACGCCCGCGTCCGTGGATCCCGTCAGCGGCTACCGCCGCTACCGGGCCGACCAGCTGTGGCGGCTCAACAAGCTGGTCGCGCTGAAGGGCCTCGGCTTCACCCTGCAGCAGGTGCAGGCGATCCTCGACGACCGCGTCGACGGCGACGAGCTGCACGCCATGCTGCACCTGCGCCGGGGCGAGCTGGCGGCCCAGGTCGCCGCCGACACCGCGCGGCTGGCCATGGTCGAGGCGAGGCTCCGGATGATCGAGAAGGAGGGCCGCATGACCGCCCAGGACGTCACCGTCAAGCAGGTCGCCCCCATCCGCGTCGCCGAGCTCACCGCCGTCGCCGCCGGCTACGGCCCCGAACACATCGGCCCCGCCATCTCCCCGCTCTACCCCGAACTCTGCCGCCGCCTAGACAAGGCCGGTGTGGCCCCGCTCGCAGCTCCGGCCATCGCCTACTACGACCCCGGCCCCGAAGAGTCCGTCGTGGTCCACGCCGCCATGCCGGTCACCGAGCCCACCCATCCCGGCCACGACTTCACCGTCGTCGACCTACCCGCCATCCACGCCGCCACCCTGATCCACCGCGGCCCCATGGACGACGTCCTCGCCAGCCTCCACACCCTGGCCCGCTGGATCGAGGAAAACGGCTACCACCCCCTCGGCTACCACCGCGAGCTCTACCTCGACTACCTCCCCGACTCCCCCACCAACGGCATAACCGAACTCCAGATCCCCATCACCCGGGCCTGACCCCCCTCCTCCCGCGTCGATCTTGCGGGAACTGTGGGTACGACACGCCTATTTCGGGCGTATCCCTAACAGTTCGCGCAAGATCGTCGCGATCATGCGGGTTTCGCGGATTCGGAAATATGCGGCATAGGTGAGATATAGGATCGCTCGTATTCACCTATCCCGTGCCGACTGCGCCCGGCGAGCCGGCCGTGAAGGAGGTTCGCCATGTCATCGCGGCGTCTGGCCGTTGCGCTCACCACCGCTGTCCTGATCGCGCTCGGCGCGGGCGCGTGCGAGAGCGGCGGCTCGCAGTCCGGCTCGGCGAGCGGTGGCAAGATCGCCCTGCTCCTGCCCGAATCGCAGACCACCCGGTACGAGCAGCACGACCGGCCGCTGTTCGAGGCCAAGGTCAAGGAGCTGTGCCCCGACTGCGAGATCATCTACAGCAACGCGCAGCAGGACCAGAGCCGCCAGCAGCAGCAGGCCGAGGCGGCGCTCAACAACGGCGCGCAGGTGCTGGTGCTCGACCCGGTCGACGGCGCCGCGGCGGCCACCATCGTGTCGCTCGCGAAGTCGAAGAACGTGCCGGTCATCTCGTACGACCGGCTCATCCAGAACGCGCCGGTGGACTACTACATCTCCTTCGACAACGAGCGCGTCGGCCAGCTGCAGGGCGAGTCGCTGGTCAACCGGCTCAAGGAGCTGGGCAAGACCTCCGGCGACATCGTCATGATCAACGGCTCGCCGACCGACAACAACGCGAAGCTGTTCAACAAGGGCGCCCACTCGGCGCTGGACACCTCCGGGTTCAAGACCGTGCCGACGCCGGACTTCTTCACCCCCGAGTGGAAGCCGGAGAACGCGCAGCGCTTCATGGAGGGCCAGATCTCGCAGCTCGGCAAGGACGGCTTCGTCGGGGTGTACGCCGCCAACGACGGCACCGCCGGCGGCGCGATCTCGGCCATGCGCGCCGCGGGGATCACCCCGGTGCCGCCGACCACGGGCCAGGACGCGGAGCTCGCCGCGATCCAGCGCATCGTCAACGGCGACCAGTACATGACGGTGTACAAGGCGTTCAAGCCGGAGGCCGACAAGGCTGCCGAGCTGGCGGTCGCGCTGGTCAAGGGCGAGAAGCCGAGCACCGACCGCACCGTGAACAACGGTGCGGTCGAGGTGCCCTCGTTCCTGCTCGAACCGCAGGCCGTGACCAAGGACAACATCAAGGACACCGTGGTCGCCGACCAGCTCTACACGGTCGAGCAGATCTGCACGCAGACGTACACGGCCGCCTGCCAGGCGGCGGGCCTGACCTGAACCCGCGGGCCTGGCACAGCGTTAAGAAGGGCACCTTCATCTACGGATAGCGTTAAGAAGGTGCCCTTCCTTTCCCGACAGGGGGTGGCGGTGAGCGGGGGGCGGGAGCCGATCCTGGCGTTGCGCGGGATCAGCAAGCGGTTCGGTGCGGTGCAGGCGCTGACCGACGTCGACCTCGACGTGTACGCCGGCGAGGTCGTCGCGCTGGTCGGCGACAACGGTGCGGGCAAGTCCACGCTGGTCAAGGTGATCTGCGGGGTGGGCCCGCCGGACGCCGGGACGATCACGTTCGCCGGGCGCGAGGTGCGGGTGGACAGCCCGCACGCGGCGCAGGAGCTGGGCATCGCCACCGTGTTCCAGGATCTGGCGCTCTGCGACAACCTGGACGTGGTCAACAACCTGTTCCTCGGCCGGGAGCTGCGGCGGGGCGCCGCGCTGGACGAGGTCGAGATGGAGCGGCGCAGCGGCAACCTGCTGCGCGAGCTGTCCGCGCGGATCCCGAGCGTGCGGCTGCCCGTGGCGTCGCTGTCCGGTGGGCAGCGGCAGACCGTGGCGATCTCCCGGTCGCTGCTCGGCGACCCGAGGGTGGTGCTGCTCGACGAGCCCACGGCCGCGCTGGGCGTGGCGCAGACCGCGCAGGTGCTCAACCTGATCGAGCGGTTGCGCGACCGCGGCCTGGGCGTGGTGCTGATCAGCCACAACATGGTCGACGTGCAGGCGGTCGCGGACCGGGTGGCGGTGCTGCGGCTCGGCCGCAACAACGGCGAGTTCCGCGTCGGCGAGGTCACCAACGAGCAGATCATCGCCGCGATCACCGGCGCGACCCAGAACGTGGTCAGCGAGCGGGTGGCCCGGCTGCGCGAGCAGACCGCCGGCGACGACCCGCTCGCGGCCGGCGGGCCGGAGGGCGGTGCGTGATGGCGGACCCCGCGACCGGCCCGGCGGTCCCCCCGCCCACTCCGGCGACGGAGATCGGCTCGCCGAAGGAGGCGGTCGGCGGCTGGCTGCAGACGCTGCGTACGGGTGACATCGGCTCGCTGCCCATCATCATCGGGCTGGTCCTCATCGTGATCGTGTTCCAGAGCCTGAACCCGACCTTCCTCAACGCGTTCAACCTGGTCAACCTGTGCCTGCAGATCGCCGCGCTGGGGATCATGGCCACCGGCATCACGCTGGTGCTGATGCTCGGCGAGATCGACCTGTCCATCGGCTCGGTCAGCGGCCTGGCCGCCGCGGTGCTGCTGGTCACCCACGTCGACCACGGCCTGGCCCCGCTGCTCGCGGTGCTGATCGCGGTGCTGGTCGGCACGCTGGTCGGCACGTTGCAGGGCTCCATCTTCGCCAGGGTCGGCGTGCCGTCGTTCATCGTCACCCTGGCCGGCCTGCTCATCTGGCAGGGCGTGCAGCTGCGCGTGCTCGGCGAGCAGGGCACCATCAACCTGCCGCCGGCCGGGACGCTGGTGCGCTGGGCGCAGTTCTCGTTCGTGCCGCGGTGGCTGGCGATCGCGCTGGCCGTCCTGGTCCCGGTGCTGTACCTGGTGTTCAGCCTGCTGACCCGGCACCGCCGGGCGAGCGCGGAGCTGCCGGTCACGCCGCTGTGGCTGCCGATCGCGGTCGCGGTGATCCTGCTGGTGCTGCTCCAGCTCATCGTGGCCAAGCTCTACCTGGACCGGGGCGTGCCGTGGACCTTCGTGTTCATGGTGCTGATCGTGGTCTTCTTCGACTGGCTGCTGCGGCGCACGGCGTACGGCCGCAAGATCTTCGCGGTGGGCGGCAACATCGAGGCGGCGCGGCGCGCGGGCATCAACGTGGACGCGATCCGGATCTCGGTGTTCGCGCTGTGCAGCACGCTGGCGGCGGTCAGCGGCGTGGTCGCGGCGATGCGGCTGGGCTTCGCCAACCAGCAGTCCGGCGGCGGCGAGACGCTGATCAACGCCATCGCCGCCGCGGTCATCGGCGGTACCAGCCTCTTCGGCGGCCGGACCCGCCGGTACGCCCCCCTGCTCGGCGCCCTCGTCATCGGCGCCATCGCCAACGGCCT
This sequence comes from Catellatospora sp. NPDC049609, assembly GCF_040675365.1. Lineage (NCBI taxonomy): Bacteria > Bacillati > Actinomycetota > Actinomycetes > Micromonosporales > Micromonosporaceae > Catellatospora > Catellatospora sp. NPDC049609. Next base: position 44,935 of record NZ_JBFAOU010000024.1, read on the forward strand.
GGAACTGCTGAGCCTGTCCTCCGACGTCCGCCTCATCGTCACCGGCACCGTCCTGCTGGCCGCCGTCGTCATCGACGCCCTGGTCCAGCGCTCCCGCACCTCCCACGGCCGCTGAAACTCCCGACGATCTTGCGCGTACGGTGGGTGCGACACGCCCCTATCGGGCATATCCCCAACAGTTCGCGCAAGATCGTCGCGATCTTGTCGGGCCGTCGGGCTCGGACGGTCACGGGGTGGGGCGGGTGGGGAGTCAGCGGATGATGCCGCGGCGGCGGCCTTCGGCGGTGGCCGCGGTGCGGTTGTCGACGCCCAGCTTGCCGAAGACCTGGACCAGGTGCGACTTCACCGTGGCCTCGCTGATGAACAGCTGCCGGGCGATCGCCGAGTTGGAGTGCCCGCCCGCCACCAGTTGCAGCACCTGCGCCTCGCGCGGGGTCAGGCTGACCCCGGGCGCGCGCTCGCGCGAGGTCAGCCGGGTCGCGACCGACGGCGCCAGCACCGTCTCGCCCGCGGCGGCCGAGCGCAGCGCCCGCAGCAGGTCCGCCGGTTCGGCGTCCTTGAGCAGGTATCCGATCGCGCCCGCCTCGATCGCGCGCAGGATGTCGGCGTCGCTGTCGTACGTGGTCAGGATCAGCACCCGGGGCGCGCCGGGCAGCTCGCGCACCCGCGCGGTGGCCTGCGCGCCGTCCATCCCCGCGCCGAGCTGCAGGTCCATCAGCACCACGGCGGGCGCGAACTCCCGGACGAGCCGCACCGCCTCCTCGCCGCTCGCGGCCTCGCCCACCACGCGCAGCCCTGGGTCCGCCTCCAGCGTCGCGCGCAGCCCGGCCCGCACGATCGGGTGGTCGTCGACGACCAGCACGGTGATCACGGCTGCTCCCCCTCCCGCGGCGCGGGCAGCGGGGCGGTCGCGCTGACGGCGGTGCCCCGGCCGGGCGCGGACTCGACCACCAGCGCGCCGCCCACCTCGGCGAGGCGGCCGCTCATGGCGGACAGCCCCAGCCCGGTGCCCGCGGAGGGCGCGGCCGCCGGGCACTGCGGGTCGAACCCGACGCCGTCGTCGACCACGTCCACGCGGACGGCGGCGGGCTGGAAGGCGAGGGTGACCACGACGGTGCCGGCCTGGGCGTGCGCGCGTACGTTGGCCAGCGCGCCCTGGGCGGCCCGCAGCAGCGCGACGGCGATCGGGGTCGGCACCGCGCCCGCCTCCCCGTCGACGACGAACCGGGCGTCCACGCCGAAGTGGCGTACGTCGCCGACGACCCGTTCCAGCGCCTCCGGCAGCGAGCGGCCGGTGAGCTCGGCCGGGGCCAGCGCGCGGACCAGCCGCCGGGTGTCCTCCAGCGCGCCGCGCGCCGCCTGCTCGGCGATCTCCAGCGGCGGTCCCGGATCGGCGGCGTCGCGAGCCGTCCGCAGCAGCAGGATCACGCTGGACAGGTTCTGCGCCACGGTGTCGTGGATCTCGCGGGCCAGGCGTTCCCGCTCGGCGAGGATGCCCTCGCGGCGCTCGGTGGCGGCCAGCCGCTCCTGCGCGGCGGTCAGCTCGCGGACCAGTTCGGCGCGGGCCTCGCTCTCCCGGCGCAGCCGGCGGTAGACCGCGGTGATCACGATGGCCACGGCGGCGCCGAAGACCGGGCCGAGCAGGGTGCCGGAGTCCAGGCCGCCGCGGTGCGCGGCCCCGGCGGCGACGGCGCCCGCGGTCAGCGCGGCCACCCAGGGCAGGGCCTGCCGGGTGGGCAGCAGTTGCATGGTGAGCAGGTACAGCGCGAACGCCAGCCAGACGAAGGACAGCGACAGCGTCGTCAGCGCCACCCAGCCGGCGGTGAGCACGGCCAGCCACAGCACCGCCAGGCGGGGTCCCGCGGCGCGGCGCGACAGCGCCATGCCCACGGCGTACCACCCGGCGACCGCGGCACTCGCCGCCGCCACCGCCGGTCGGTGCCGCCCGTCGACCCACGCCTCGACCGCGCCGAGCGCCAGCAGCGCCGCGAAGAGCACGTGCTCGGCGCGGCGCAGCAGCGTCAACGCGTCCAGCCCTCGCCTCGCCCTGCTCATGAGGGGCGAGCGTAGCCGCGCCCACCGGAGGCGGTCGCCTCGCCTCGGACCTCGTCACACCAGGGGCGTGGTGACGACGGGATCCGCGCCGAGGCCGGCCTGCCGCGCGACGGGCGAGGTCGGGCCGGGACGCGGCGGGGCCGCGTCCCGGGTCTCGCTGGGTCAGGCGGCGACGCCGTCGACCTCACGCTTCGCCACCTCGCGGGCGGCGACCTCCTTCTTGGCGACCTCCATGATCACACCTCCTCCTCAGGTCTTGACGGGCACGGCGAACCCGGCACTCCGGTGACGGCATGGTTTGTCACCGAAGCGTTCGAGCAGCACGCGCTAGGGACTGTAGCGATTGTTGCCTCAGCAGTGAAGTACTTCGATGTTGATCTTTTTTCAAACCGTCGTGAACTGTCCGAATAGACGGCAATGAGTGTCGAAGTGCCGACACAACCGGGGCAGCATTCATCGAAATCGGCACCTTAATCACTCTTACGACAATCACTGCATTGCGATCGATGGGTATTGTGCGGCGTCGATCGGCTCCTCTAGCGTGAGGCGCGGACGGGTACGAGTCGTGGAGGTCCGTTGCCGATCCTGTGCGCCGACGACTACCGCGCTCTCGCCCATCCGAGGCTGCCCGCGGACGTCTGGGACTTCATCGACGGCGGCAGCGGGGCGGAGCTCACCCTCGACGCCAACCGCCGGCTGTTCGACCGGGCCCAGCTGCGCCCGCGCGTGCTGGTGGACGTCTCCGCCATCGACACCACGACCAAGCTGCTGGGCGGTGCGCTCGGCGCGCCGCTGGGCGTGGCGCCGGTCGCGTACCACCGCCTCGCCCACCCCGACGGCGAGGTCGCCACCGCGCTCGGCGCCGGCGCGGCCGGGGCGCTGCTCGTGGTCAGCATCTTCGCCAGCCGCAGCCTCGAGGACATCGCCGCGGCCGCGACCGGGCCGCTCTGGCTGCAGCTGTACTGGCTGCGCCGGCGCTCCGCGCTGGCCGACCTGGCCCGCCGCGCGCAGGACGCCGGCTACCGGGCGCTGGTGCTGACCGTCGACGCGCCGCGCATCGGGCAGCGGCTGCGCGACCAGCGCAACGGCTTCGCCGTCGACCCGGCGATCCGCGCGGTCAACCTCGACGACGCGCTGATGGCGACCACGCACGAGCAGCGCGCGGGCGCCTCCGCCATCGCCGCGCACGCCGCGCAGACCTTCGACCCGAGCATCACCTGGGCCGACCTGGCCTGGCTGCGCAGCCTCACCGACCTGCCCCTGGTGCTCAAGGGAGTGCTCACCGCCGAGGACGCCGACCGCGCCGTCGAGCACGGCGCCGACGCGCTCATCGTGTCCAACCACGGCGGCCGCCAGCTCGACGGCGCGGTGCCCGCGCTGCGCGCGCTGCCCGAGGTGGTCGCGGCGGTCGCGGGCCGCTGCCCGGTGCTGCTCGACGGCGGCGTACGCCACGGTCGCGACGTCTTCGTCGCGCTGGCCTTGGGCGCGAGCGCGGTGCTGGTCGGCCGCCCGGCCCTGTGGGCGCTGGCCGTGGACGGGGCCGACGGCGTGGGTCACCTGCTGCACCTGCTCGCGGGCGAGCTGGCGCACACCATGGCGCTGGCCGGCCGCCCCCGGCTGGCCGACATCGGGCGCGACGCCGTGCTCACCCCCGACCGCGGCGACGTCTGAGCGGAGGCAACGGCGATGGTGGAACGCGCGCAGCGAGCGGACGGCGGCACCGTGGAGCTGGTCAAGGAGGCGATGCACGCCTCGGTGAGCGACCCGGTGGCCGCGTCGATGAACTTCCTCAACGAGATCGCCGGGCGCTACCCGGACGCGATCTCGCTGGCCGCCGGGCGGCCGTACGAGGGCTTCTACGACACCGCCGACGTCGCCCGCTACCTCGACGTCTACCTCGGACACCTGGCCGAGCAGGGGTACACGCCGGAGCAGGTGCGCCGCGCGCTGATGCAGTACGGCCGCACCAACGGCCAGATCCACGGGCTGATCGCCCGCATGCTCGCCGTCGACGAGGGCATCGAGGTGCCCGCCGAGGCGATCTCGGTGACGGCGGGCTGCCAGGAGGCGATGATCATCGCGCTACGCGGGCTGTGCGCCGGGCCGGACGACGTGCTGCTGGCCGCGGAGCCCTGCTACGTCGGCATCACCGGCGCGGCCCGGGTGCTGGACATCGACGTCGTGCCGGTGCCGGAGGGCCCGGACGGCCTCGATCCGGCGCGGGTGGCCGAGGTCGCCCGCGCGGTGCGCGCCCAGGGCCGCCGACCGCGCGCCCTGTACCTGGTGCCGGACTTCGCCAACCCGTCCGGCCGCTGCCTGGACGTGCCCGCGCGGCACGCGTTGCTGGACGTGGCGCACGCCCAGGACCTGCTGATCCTGGAGGACGACCCGTACGGCCTGTTCGGGCTGGACGACCGGCCGCGGCCCCGGCTGAAGTCCCTGGACCGGCACCGGCGCGTGATCTACCTGGGTTCCTTCGCGAAGTCCGTCTTCCCCGGCGCGCGCATCGGCTTCCTGGTCGCCGACCAGACCGTGGTGGACGCCACGGGCCGGCGCACCCTGCTGGCCGAGGAGCTGTCCGCGATCAAGAGCATGGTCACGGTGAACACCTCGCCGATCGCGCAGGCGGTGGTCGGCGGCGTGCTGGTCGAGTCCGGGTGCAGCCTCAAGGCGGCCAATGTGGACAAGATCGCCTTCTACCGCAGGAACCTGCTGCGGCTGCTCGACGCCCTCGACCGGCACCTGCCCGCACCGTGGCGCGACGAGGCCGGGATCAGCTGGAACGTGCCCGCGGGCGGCTTCTTCGCGGTCGTGGACGTGCCGATCGCGGCCGACGAGAAGCTGCTGGAGGTCTCCGCCTCCCGCCACGGCGTGCTGTGGACGCCGATGAGCTTCTTCTACACCGGCGGCGGCACCCGCTCGCTGCGCCTGTCCTGCAGCGGCCTCGACCCCGACACCCTGGAGGAGGGCGTACGCCGCCTCGCCACCCTCCTCCGCGAGTCGATCGTCTGACCCGCCCCACCCGCGCCGCCCGACCGGCATCCTGGCCCCCGAAACGCCCCCACCTCCGGCACCCGCCGGCGTCACCCCGTACCCACAGCCGGGCGCATCGGGCGGCCAGGCCCTCCACCGACCCCGCAGTTTCGGGGAAACCGCACCCTCACCTGGCCTGATGGCCGCAGTTTCGGGGAAACTGCAGCAAACACCGACCGGGTATCCCTCCTTGACAACTTTTGTTGTCGGTGGGAGGGTGGGGGCATGTTCGAAGTCGCCGTGATCGACGACCCGGCCGCGGCCGAGGTGTCGCTCGACCCCGTCCGGGCCCGGTTGCTGGCCGCGCTGGCCGAGCCCGCGTCCGCCGCCACCCTGGCCGCGCGGGCCGGGCTCACCCGGCAGCGGGTCAACCACCACCTGCGCGCGCTGGAGAGTCACGGCCTCATCGAGCTGGTCGAGGAGCGGCGCAAGGGCAACTGCACCGAGCGGGTGCTGCGGGCCACCGCGGCGTCCTACGTCATCTCGCCCGCCGCGCTCAGCGCGGTCGCGCCCGACCCGGACCGCTCGCCCGACCAGTTCTCCGCCCGCTGGCTGCTCGCCCTGGCCTCCCGCCTGGTGCACGAGGTCGGCGAGCTGATCGGCGGGGCACGGGCGGCGGGACGGCCGCTGGCGACGTACGCCGTCGACAGCGAGATCCGCTTCGCCTCGGCGGCCGACCGGGCGCGGTTCGCCGCCGAGCTGACCGAGACGCTGACCGCCCTGGTCAGCCGTTATCACGATGAGAAGGCGACCGCGGGGCGCCGGCACCGGCTGGTGGTCGGCCTGCACCCCAGCCTTCTCCTCCCCCACCACGACGACAAGGAGTAAGGACCATGGGCAGGAAGTTCGAGATCGTGCGCGAGGGCGAGCTGCGGACCACCCCGGAGGAGTACTGGGACGCCGTCACCACCGGCAACGGCGGCTGGCTGTGGCCGATGGAGTTCGAGCCGCGCGTCGGCGGGGCGGCCGCCTTCGGCGGCACCATCACCGCCTGGGATCCGCCGCACCGCCTCTGCTCCCGAATGGACGGCGAGGACGGCTGGTTCAACCAGGTCGAGCACACCGTCGAGGGCCGCGAGGGCGGCAGGACCTGGTTCCGGTACGTGCACAGCGGCGTCTTCACCGACGACTGGGACAACCAGTACGACGGCGCCGGCCAGCACACCGACTTCTACCTGCACACCCTCGGGCAGTACCTGGCGCACTTCAGCCGCCGCCCGGTCGTCTACCTGTCGACCGACGCGCCCGCGGCGTCGAACGCGCCCGACGGCTTCGCCGTCCTGCGCGGCGCGCTCGGCCTGACCGAGGCCACGAAGCAGGACGACACCGTCCGGGTCGCGCTGCCGCTCGGCGAGAGCGAGGCGGTCGTGGACTACCTGCACCCGAACTTCGTCGGGCTGCGCACCGGCACCGCGATGTACCGCTTCTTCGGCCGCAACGCGTTCGGCGCCCCGGTCGGCGTGGCCGTGCACCACTTCGACGCGGACGCCGACGCCGCCGCCGAGCAGAAGTCCCTCGAAAACTGGCTCACCGCCGTGTACGCCTGACCAGCCAGCCCCGTTTTGCAATAGACGTTGGCCTATCTGGATGACTTTTTTGTGATCAAGTTCATCCAGATAGGCCAACGTCTATGCAAAGACGGGTCGCCCGTGCGGGGCGCAGGCGGCGCGGTCAGCTGGTGAACCAGGTGCGCAGTTGCCGGGCGGCCTGGGCGAGGGCGCGGCGGCCCGCCTCCAGTTCGCCGCCCATGCAGAAGAAGCCGTGGATCATCCCGTCGTAGCGGGTCAGCGTCACCGGCACGCCCTCGCGCCCGAGCCGGCGCGCGTACTCCTCGGCCTGGTCGCGCAGCGGGTCGTACTCGGCGGTGACGACCAGTGCCGGGGGCAGCCCGGCGAGGCTGTCCGCGCGCAGCGGCGAGGCCAGCGGGTCGAGCCCGTCCTCGGGCGTGGCCAGGTAGTTGTCCCAGTACCAGGCGACCGAGGTGGCGTTGAACAGGTACGGGTCCGTCCCCTCGCGCAGGGACGCGGTGTGGGACCGGTAGTCGGTGTTCGGGTACACCAGCAGCTGCCCGGCCAGCGGCAGGTCGCCGTCCGCGCGGGCCAGCAGCGTCACGGCGGCGGCGAGGTTGCCGCCCGCGCTGTCCCCGCCGACCGCGATCCGGCCCGCGTCCGCGCCCAGCTCCTTGGCGTTCTCGGCGACCCAGCGCACGGCCGCGTGGCAGTCGTGCACGGCGGCGGGGAACTTGTGCTCCGGCGCGAGCCGGTAGCCGGCCGACACGACCAGGCAGCCGGCGGCGTTGGCGAGGCTGCGGCAGACCGCGTCGGACGTGTCGATGGTGCCGAGGGTCCAGCCGCCGCCGAAGAAGTACACCAGCACCGGCAGCTCCGCGTCGGTGACCGGCCGGTAGACCCGGATGGGCAGCGGGCCGCCGGGGCCGGGGATCTCGCGGTCGGTCACCTCGGCGACGTGCTCCGGGTCGCCGCCGGAGGCCTGGATGGACGCCAGGTCGGCGGCGCGGGCCTCGTCCACCGACAGCGTGTAGAGCTGCGGGGTGCGGCTGGCCTCGCGCCGCGCACGCATCGCCTGGACCTGCGGGTGGAGCGGCATCGGCACTCTCCTGATCGTTCGGTGCGCGTCCCGGCGACGGTCGGGACGGTGGTCGGGCCGCGCGGGCGACGGTGCCCGCGGCCACGGGGTGCGGCGCCGGTCAGCCGTCCGCGGCGGCGGCGTGGACGAAGCCTGCGTTGCGCGGGTCGGTGTACAGCTCGCGCAGCGTCGGCGCCAGCGGCAGCACCTCGATGTGCGCCGTGAACCAGTCGGCGAGCTCGGTGAGCCGCCGCCGTGCCGTGTCCGGGTCGGGCGTGTGCACGGTGACCTCGCCCATCCGGGCGAAGGTGTTCGCCGCGCCGCCCTGAATGCGCATGCCCTTCGGCACGAAGATCCGCGCGTGCACCACGTCGGGCTGCGCGAGCACCTCGGTCGCGGACGGGTAGTCCAGCACGACGCCGGGCCGCAGCGGCAGGAACGTGGAGGCGACCACGCCGTCGCGGGCCCGGGTCACCGGCTCGCCGACCGGCTCCAGCAGCGCGCGCACGCCGTCGGCGGCCAGGTCGACGCCGAACTTCCAGCGGATCTGGTCGCGGATCGGGCCGCCCGCGCGCCGGGCCGCGCACTCGCTGAACATCAGGGTCCCGTCGGCGAGCTGGAACAGCTCCATGTGGAACACGCCGTCGGTCAGGCCCAGCGCCCGCAGCGCCGCGCCGACCAGCGGCGACGCCAGGTCGTAGGCGGCCTTGTCGGCGACCGGGTCGAGGCTGTACGTCTGCACCGGCGCGCGTTCCAGCACGGCGCTCAGGCAGGGCTGGGCGTACCGGCCGAGGCTGAGGAAGCGCAGCTCGCCCTCGGAGAGGTAGCCGTCGGCGAACCACTCCTCGCCCTCGACGAACTCCTCGACCACGAAGTTGCGCGCGGTGGCGCCGTTCGCGCGGCACTGCGCGCTGACCCGGGCCAGCTCGGCGTCGCCGCGCACCACGAAGGTGGACTGGGTGGCCATGCCCGCGACCGGTTTGACCACGGCCCGGTCGTACGGCAGCCGGTAGCCCGCGGGCAGCTCGCGGATGTCCTCGATGAGCGAGCACGCGGTGACCGGTAGCCCCGCCTCGCGGATGCGCCGCTTCTGCAGGTACTTGTCGCGGAAGAGGGCCACGGTCTGCGGCGCGTGGCCGCGCGCGCCGAGCATGCGGGCGAGCACGGCGGCGGTCATCAGCGCGGGGTCGTCGTAGGCGTACACCGCGTCGAAGGAGCCGGCGCCGAGGCCGGCCCGCAGCAGCCCGTTCAGCGCGGCGTCGATGCTCTTGTGGTCGTCGACGAAGATCGTGCGCACCCCGGCGGGCAGCGGCATGCCGCCGTCGTGGGTGGTCGCGCCGAGCAGCACGGTGACGTCCACGTCGGGTGCGGCCGCCGCCAGTGCGGGCAGATCCGCGCCGACCATGAGCAACCGCATCGACCGACCGCCTCCTCCACCGGACGGACCGCGGCCGACCGCCCGCGGATCGAAGGTCACCGTATCGACGGCGACGGTGGGTGTCCATAGCGCGACGAGGTGAAACCGGTGGATGCTTCAATGGCACGGGTCGCTGCTGGTACAAAGAACGCGCCCCGTGTGCAGAGGAGCCGCCTTGTCCGTCGCGACGCCGAAGTCGCCCTGGCGCCGCCGGGCCGCCATCCCCGGCCTGGTCGCCGCGGAGGCGATCTCCGTCATCGGCGGCCGGATGTCCTTCCTGGCCATCCCGTGGCTGGTGCTGGTCACCACGGGCAGCCCGGTCAAGGTCGGCATCGTGGCGGGCGCGGAGACGCTGGCGTACGTGCTGAGCGGGGTGCTGGCCGCGCCGCTGCAGGACCGGATCGGCTCGCGTACCACCTCGATCCTGTCGGACGGGGCGAGCGCGGTGGTGATGGCGGCGATCGCGCTGACCGGCCGGTTCGGCTTCGGGGTGCTGATCGCGCTGTCGATGCTGGCCGGCGTGCTCCGCGCGCAGGCGGACCGGTCGAAGAACAACCTGCTCAAGCCGCTGATGGACGCGGCGGGCACCGACTTCACCCGGGTCTCGGCCGCGCGCGAGGGCGTGCTGCGTACGTCCGGCCTGATCGGCGCGTCGGTCGGCGGGGTGGCCATCGCGGCGTTCGGCGCGATCGGCGCGATCTGGGTCGACGCGCTCAGCTTCCTGGTCGGCGCGGCGCTGGTGGTCTTCTTCGTGCCCGACCCGGCGCGGCGGGCGGAGGCCGGGGCGGGATCCGAAGCCGCGGCCGCCACCCCGCACGAGCCGTACCTGACCGCGCTGCGCGGCGGGTTCACCTACTTCCGCAACGAGCCGCTGCTGCGGGCGGTGACCGGGATGCTGTTCTTCACGAACCTGTTCAACCAGGCCAGCGCCGTGGTGTTCATTCCGATGTGGGTGCTGACCGTGCTGCACTCACCGGTCGCGCTGGGCACGGTGGGTGCGGCGTACGCCCTCGGGATGATCGCGGGCAGTGTCGTGTTCGCGACTCTCGCGCCGTACCTACCGCGCTACAGCGCGCTGGTCTTCGGCTACTTCGTGGGCGGCGCGCCCCGGTTCCTGATCTTCGCGATCAGCGACGACCTCACCGTCATCGTGATCGTGACGTTCCTCAGCGGCATGGTCATGTGCTCGGTGAACCCGACCATCGGCGCGGTCATCTACCAGCGCGTGCCCGGCCCGATGCTGGCCCGCGCGGGCGGGATCATCATGGCCATCGCCATGGCCGGCATCCCCCTCGGCGGCGTGCTGGCCGGCGTGGTCGTGGAGCAGCTCGGCTTCGTCAACGGGGTGCTGCTGTCCTCGCTGCTGTACTTCGCCGTCACGCTGACGCCGGTGGTGCGCCACCGCGTGTGGCGCGAGCTCAACGACGCCGGGGCCCGCGCGCCCGCCGCCGATCCGTCCGTCGCGCTGCCCAAGGGGTACGGGCTGGCCGCGGCGGCGCTCGGCCCGCGGGTGACGCTGCGCTACGCCGACGGCGCCTGGACCGTGCACGCCCGGCGGGGCGCCCGCACGCTGGCCCGGCGGCGGCCCGTGGCGCCGAAGGCGGCGCTGCACGCGCTGTCGCGGATCGAGGTGCCCGCGGTGCAAGCGGCGGTGCGCGAGCTGGTGGATCGGGAGCACGACACGACCCGCTCGCAGGCGGCCCGGCTACGCGCGGAACTGGGCCGGATGGAATACGTCATGAGCGACATAAGTGCCGGAATGCGGGCCCCGCATCTGCCATGAAGTGCCCGAATATTGCCCAGTCCATTCACGTATCGACAGACTTAAAGCGAACATTGCAAGTACTTCGATCGGCTTGCTAGTCTCCGGTTTCACCGAGGCCGTCGGGGGCGCACGGCTCAGGTTGTCAGAACCCTTCTGCGCGAGCAACTTCTGCGCGAGCACCTGGCGGAGCAATCATGAGCAACACAGGATGGGCAACCGGCGCGCCCCTGGCAGCCACCCCCGACTGGGTGGACGAGCACCTGCTGCGCGGCGCCGACCGCGACGTCTGCCTCCACTTCGGCTCACCCGTGGACCGGGCCGCGCTGCGGGCGGCGGTCGCCGACCGGGAGGCCGCCCTGCGCTCGCTGGGCCTGGCCCGGGGCGGTTCGGTCGCGCTCCGGCTGCCCCCGTCCCTGGCGTACGCGGCGAACCTGCTGGCCGCGTGGCGGATCGGTGCGCAGGTCGCGCTGCTGGACCACCGGCTGACCGCGTACGAGACCGAGCGCGCCCTGGAGCGGCTGCGACCGCAGGTGCTGGTCGGCTTCACCGGTGCCCTGCCGGGCGGGCTGCGTGCCTTCTACGACGTCACCGACGTGCCCGAGGCCCGCGACGGCCGTCCCGCCGAGACCGGGCACGCCGTGGTGCAGCTCAGCTCCGGCTCCACCGGCCCGTCGAAGGTCATCGCGCGCACCGCCGAGCAGCTGGTGGCCGAGGTCGACCGGTACACCCGCATCGACGGGGTGCCGCTGCCCGGCGAGCGGGTGGTGCTGCTGGCCTCGGTGGTGCACGTGCTAGGCCTGGTCGGCGGCCTGCTCTACTGCCTGCACGCGGGCACCGAGCTGGTGCTGCCGGAGCGGCTCACCGTCGACGCGATCCTGCGCGCGGTCGAAGCCGGCGACGCGCCGACCACGCTGCTGGGCGTGCCGTTCCACACCGAGCTGCTCGCGTCGAACGCCAACCCGCCGAAGCTCCCGCAGCTCAAGCGCATGACGACCGGCGGCGAGCTGGTGCGCGCCGAGGTGGCGCAGCGCTTCACCGACCGCTACGACGTCGTGCTGGGCAACATGTACGGCATGACCGAGGTCGGCGTCATCGCGACCGACCTGTTCGGCGAGCACCGGCCCTCGCTCCTGCCCGCGCCGGGCATCACCGTGCGCGAGCAGGACGGCGAGCTGCTCGTGGCGACGCCCGCGAGCCCGTACATCGGGCTGTCCGATCCGACCCGCTGGGTGGACGGCTGGCTGCACACCAAGGACGCGGGCACGGTCGACCCGGCCACCGGGCTGATGACCGTGCTGGGCCGGCTCGACTCGCAGGTCTCGGTGGGCGGGCTCAAGGTCGACCTCACCGAGGTCGAGCACACGCTGGCCGCGCTGCCCGGCGTGGAGGGCGCGGTGGTCGTCTACGACGGCGGCATCGAGGCCTTCGCCGTGGTGCCCGATCCCGGCGCGGCCGCCGCCCTGGAGGGTGAGCTGGCCGTGCGGCTGGCGCCGTACAAGCGGCCGCGGGTGCTGCACATCGTCGAGCAGCTGCCCCGCACCGCCACGGGCAAGCTGGTCCGCGACCGGGCGGTGCTGCGCACCGCGGAGCCGAAGCCGGCGCCATGACCGCCCGGAGCGCTCACCGCTCCCGACAGACCTCCCGCCGGCCGTTCAGGGCCGGCCGGGCCGTCAACCATGGAAGGAAGTCGATATGAGTGCCGAGGTGCGCCAGTTCGTCATCAACGCCATCGCCGCGATGAACTACCCGATCGACGACGTCGACGCCGACACCCCGCTCGGCTCGGCCGGGGTGGACCTGGAGTCGCTGGCCGTCGCCGAGCTCGCGGTGCGGGTCGAGGACGCCTACGGCGTGACCTTCACCGACGAGGAGTCCGAGCAGATGGCGGCGATGACCGTCGGCGAGTTCGCCGAGGCCGTGGCACAGCGCGCCGAGCTGGCGAGCGCATAGTGACCACGCGGTCCGCGCCCGGCCGGGACGATGTCGTGGCCATGCTGGCCACGTACGGCGAGCGCGCGCCGGAGCAGGTGCGCGAGCAGATCGACTCGCTCGAGCTCGCCTGGCTGATCCACCAGGTCGAGCAGCGCTACGGCGTGGTGCTCGACCTGGACGACGACCTGCTGATGCGGATGACCTCGGTGGACGGCGCGGTCGTCGTGCTGACCGAGGCGCTGGCGGAGCGGGCCGGTGACTGAACCGCGCCCGGCCGCGGCATCCCGGCGGCACGACCGGCGTCAGGTCGTGCTCACCGGGTTGTCGGCGGTCAGCGCGTACGGCCGGGGCAACCAGGCCCTGCTCGACGGCGTCCTGGCGGGACGGCCGGCGTTCGCGCCGGTCACCCGCTTCGACGTGAGCGGCCGCCGGGTCCGGGTCGGCGCACTGCTGCCCGGCGCCCCGTCGCTGCTGGACGAGCTGCTGTCGGTGGTGGCCGACGCCTGCGCGCAGGCGGGGCTGTCCGCCACCGACCGGGAGTCGACCCGCCTGCTGCTTGCGGTGCACGGCGACCCCGACCGCCTGCGCACGACGGAGCGCACTGCCGACGGCACGGCCCGGGTGCCCGCGATGCGGCAGGCCCCGGACGACGTCGAGCGGCGCGCCGGTCACGGCACGGGCGCGTTCGCGGCGACGGTCGCCGCCAAGGCCGGGCTGGCCACGGGTCCGCGCACCTACACCAGCGCCTGTGTCGCGGCGAGCACGGCGGTCGCCGACGCGGCCGCGATGGTCGCGGCGGGCGACGCCGAGCGGCTGGTGGTGGCGGCCGGGTATCTGGTCGATCCGGACCAGTTCGCGCTGTTCGACGCCGGTCGGGCGCTGGCCGCCGACGGCGCGGTGCGGCCGTTCAGCGCCGGGCGCCAGGGGCTGCTGCTCGGTGACGGCGTGGCGGCGGTCGTGGTCGAGTCGGACGAGGCCGCACGGGTGCGCGGTGCGCAGGTGCTGGCCGCGGTGCACGGCTGGGGCCGGGCGGGCGACGGGCACCACGTGGTGCAGCCGCGGCCCGACGGCGCCGGGCTGGCCCGCGCGATCGGGGCGGCGCTGGACCGGGCCGGGTTCGCCCCGGAGGAGATCGGCTACGTCAACGCGCACGGCTCCGGCTCCGCGCAGAGCGACGCCGCGGAGGCCGCCGCGCTGCTGCGCGCACTGGGACCACATGCCCGGACGGTGCCGGTCAGCTCGACCAAGTCGCTGCACGGGCAGGCGCTGGAGGCGTCGCCGCTGCTGGAGCTGGTGACGACGGTGCTGACGCTGCGCGCGGGCCGGCTGCCGGTCAACGCGGGCTTCCTGGAGCCCGACCCCGAGTGCCCGCTGCGCCTGATCACCGGCGAGCCGCCGCAGGCGCGTCCGGCGTACGCGCTGAGCCTCAACGCCGCCTTCGGCGGCGCCAACACCGCCCTGGTGGTCGGCGTATGAGCGAGCAGACGCTGACCGCGGCGGTCCACCCCGGGCTCACCGAGCTGGCCCGCGCGAGCTGGCCGGAGTCCACCGCCGACGCCGAGCCGCCGCAGCTGTCCGGGTTCGTGCTGTCGTCGTTCAGCCCGCTCGTCGCCGAGGTCGCCAGGCGCTGCCTGACCAGGGTGTACGGGCAGCCGCCCGCCGACCCCGCGCGCGGTGGGCGTACCGCGGTGATCATCTCCTCCTGCTCGGGCGACGCGGTGACGGCGGCGGAGGTGGCGCGGGCGGTCGACGCCGGGCGGCGGCTGGGCCCGCTGCTGTTCTTCCAGGCCGTCCCCAACGCGGTGGCCGGCTACGTGGCGGCGCGGTGGGAGCTGGGCGGGCCGGTCGTCTCGCTGAGCCCCGAGGGCGGCGCCGATCCGGTCGGCGAGTCGCTGGCCGAGGGCCTCGCGCTGGCCTCGCTGCTGATCCGTGACGGGGACGCCGACGAGGCCCTGGTCATCGTGGCCGAGCAGGCCGCCGACGACGGCGGGCGCGACCGCGCGCTGGCCGTGCTCGTACGAAGCACCGAACGAACCGAGTAGAGGGAGTGCAGCGATGTCCAGCACCAACCTGCGGGCGATCCTCGCCGCCGACGCCGACCTCGGCGCCGGGAACGTCGTCACCCGGCTGCTGGCGCACGGCGCCGACCCGGCCGGACCGGGGCTGACCTTCGACGTCGACGTGGACGGCCACCCGGCCTGGGAGCCGATGACGCTGGGGCAGCTCGACGAGCGCGTCGCCGCGCGGGCGGCGTGGCTGCACCAGCGCGGCGTCGGCTGGCGCGACCCGGTCGCCGTCTACACCACCACCTCGGCCGACGTGGTGCTGAGCTTCCTCGCGCTCAACCGGATCGGCGCGATCCCGGCGCTGCTCAACGGCAACCTCAGCGGCGAGATCGCGGCGGAGTACATCCGGCGGCTGCGCGCGGTGGGCGTGCTGACCGACGCCGGGCACGCGGCGCTGCTGGAGGGTCGCGACTTCGGCTCGCGCCTGCTCGGCGACGTCGCGGAGATGGGCACCGGCGACCCGGCCCAGGCGCCCGCGGCGTACCGGCACCACCCGGACGACCCGATCTCGATCACCCACTCCTCGGGCACCACCGGCCTGCCGAAGGCGATCGTGCACTCGCACACCACGCTGTTCGCGGCCACCCGCAAGATCCGCCTGTCCGGCCCGCGGGCGCAGGGCACCGAGCGCGTGGTGTGCGCGCTGCCCGCCGCGCACACGGCCGGCATCCTGTCCATCAACCAGGCCCTGTGCAACCGTGCCGACCTGGTATTCCTGTCCTCGCAGCGGGGCGACTACGTGCTCGACGCGATCGAGCGGTTCAAGCCGACCGGCGTGTTCGGCTTCGCGGTGACCTGGGCCGACATGGCCCGCCACGACCTGAGCAAGCGCGACCTGGACTCGGTCGCCATCTGGTTCAACACCGGCGACTGCGCGCACGAGGCGCACATCCGCCCGCTGGTCGCGGTGGGCAGCCGCAACACGGTGACCCGCGAGGGCGTGACCCGGGTCAAGGGCTCGATGTTCATCGACGGCATCGGCTCCACCGAGATGGGCCACTCCGCCTTCCACATCACCCACCGGCTGGACACCGACCGCTACGACCGCTGCATCGGCCGGCCGCACGTGTTCGCCGACGTCGCCGTGCTCGACGACGAGGGCGAGCCGGTGGCGCCCGGCGTGGTCGGCCACCTGGGCCTGAAGTCGCCGACGGTGACGCTGGGCTACTGGAACGACTCGGTGACCACGTTCCGCACCCGCCAGCGCGGCTACTACCTGACCGGCGACCTCGTGTACCACGACGAGGAGGGCTACTACTACCACGTGGACCGGGCCGTGGACTCGGTCGTGCTGGACGGCGGGCAGTGGCTGCACACCTCGCTCACCGAGGAGAAGATCCTCGCCACCTGCCCGGACGTGCTCGACTGCACCGTGGTCGCGGTCCGTGAGAGCGGCCTGGTCGTCACCGACGTGCTGCTCCTGCTGCGGCCGGGCGCCGACGCCGGGACCGACCGGCGCGCGGCCGTACTGGCGGCCCTCGGCGAGCACGCCGCGCCGACGCTGCGCGCGATCAACGCGGTGCACGACGAGGACATCCCGACCGGCGCCACCGGCAAGGTGCGCAAGCTGGTGCTGCGCGAGCGGGCGCTGACGGGCGCGACGCGATGACCGGCCGCCCCGACATCGTCGTCACGGGCATCGGCCTGGTCACCCCGGTCGGGCAGGACCTGGACCAGATCTTCGACGCGCTGTGCACCGGGCGCTCCGGGATCGTCGCCACCCCCGAGGGGCATCCCGCGCAGGGGTCGCTGGAGGTGATGGGCAAGGGCCCGGACATCGACGCGGCCAGCGTGCTGCCCGGCCCGGAGTCGCGCACCCTCGACCGGTACATCGTGCACGCGCTGGTCGCCGCGGAGCGCGCGGTCGCCGACGCGGACCTGGTCATCGGGCGGGACGTGGACCCGTACCGGGCGGCGACCGTGGTGTCCGGCACCGGCGGGCTGGCCACCCTGGAGTCCCAGGTCATCACCCGTACCCAGCAGGGCCGGTTCGGGGTGAGCCCGTACCTGCTGCCGGGGATGCTGCCGAACATGGCCACCGCCCGCATCGCGATCAAGTACGACCTGCGCGGCTACAGCTCCTCCATCGGCACGGCCTGCGCCGCGGGCGCGCAGTCGATCGCCGAGGGCATGCGCATCCTGCGCAACAACGAGGCCGACGTGGTGCTGGTGGGCTGCGGGGAGGCGCCGCTGTTCCCCACCCTGGCCGACACCTTCCACAACACCCGGGCGCTGGCCCGGGGCTGGGCCAAGGACCCGGCCTCGGCGAGCCGGCCGTTCGACGCCCGGCGCAACGGGCTGGTGCTGGCCGAGGGCGCGGGCGTGCTGGTGCTGGAGCGGGCCGCCGACGCCGACGCGCGGGGCCGCCCGGCGTACGCGACGCTGCACGGCTGGGGAGCGACCACGGACGCCCACCACCCGACCACCCCGCGGCCGGACGGCGACGCGCAGGCCGAGGCCATGCGGCGGGCGCTGGCCGACGCGGGGCTCACCCCGGCCGACATCGGCTACCTGAACGCGCACGCCACCAGCACGAAGATGGGCGACGTGGCCGAGTCTGCCGCGATCGGCACGGTGTTCGGCGGGGCCATGCCGCCGGTCAGCTCGAACAAGGGCGTGACCGGGCACATGCTCGGCGCCTCCGGGGTGATCGAGGCGGCGGCGACGGTGCTGGCGCTCGGCCGCGGCACGCTGCCACCGACGGTCAACCTCGACGACCCCGATCCGGCGTGCGATCTGGACCATATTCGCGGCAAGGCTCGGCTTGATCCGATCGCTTTCGCGCTGTCCAATTCCTTCGGATTCGGCGGACACAATGTGAGCCTTGTCCTGGGTCGACCCACCACCAGACTCAGCCGTTTTGCCGAGTGAGCATTCGCCGAAAAGTTTGCGCGAGACAACATACTGTTTCAGTTAAATATTTGCCTGGTTAGGTATTGAGAGACATCAGCGGAACCCGCTAGCGTGACAGATGACGGCCTTCGCCGGAGCGGTCAGCTCCGGCGCAACGGCCGTGACGAGGGACGTCACAGGGGCACGACGGCCAATCGGATCATGGGGAGTTCATTCGGCGTGCGCGAAAACGCGCACACCGGGGCGAACCGCGATCCGTGGACCCGTTCCACGCCCCACCTGGCGGGGAGCGAGTCCTGGGCAATCAGTGCGCAACAGGACATCGACCGCCAAGGGGTAGGTAGGAATGAACATTCTCGGCATCGACCACCTGGAGTTCTACGTCGGTGACGCCCGGCAGACGGCCTACTATCTGTGCACCGCGTTCGGCTTCCGGATCTGCGGACAGGGCGGCCCGCAGACGGGCCTGGCCGGGCAGCGCTCGCTGCTGCTGCAGCACGGCGACATCCGCATCGTGCTGACCTCCGGCCTGGTCCCGGACCATCCGGCGACGCAGTACGTCGGCCGCCACGGCGACGGCGTGGCGATCATCGCCTTCGCCACCGACGACGCGGCCGGGCTCTACGAGTCGGTGGTGGCGCGCGGCGCGACGGCGCTGGCCGGGCCGGCGACGCACGAGAACGCCGCCGGGCGGGTCGTCACGGCGAGCGTCTCCGGCTTCGGCGACGTGACGCACCGGCTGGTGGAACGGCACGGCGCGGCCTGGGAGTTCCTGCCCGCAACGTTCGAGATGACCCTGCCGGAGCAGTCGTTCGAGGGCGACCTGCTGCAGGTCATCGACCACCTCGCGATCTGCGTGCCGGCCGGGGAGCTGGGCGCCACGTCGCGCTACTACCAGGACGTGTTCGGCTTCGCGGAGATCTTCGAGGAGTACATCGAGGTCGGCGGCCAGGGCATGGACTCCAAGGTGGTGCAGAGCACCTCGCGTCAGGTGACGTTCACCCTGATCGAGCCGGACCTGGCGCGCAAGCCGGGCCAGATCGACGACTTCCTGTCCTGGCACGCGGGCGCCGGGGTGCAGCACGTGGCGTTCCGCACCGACGACATCGTCACCGCCGTACGCACCTTCGCGGAGCGGGGCGTGGGCTTCCTGAGCACGCCGCAGACCTACTTCGACGCGCTGGAGCAGCGGCTGGGCAGCGTCGACCTGCCCATCGCCGAGCTGCGCAGCCTCGGGGTGCTGGTCGACACCGACCACTACGGCCAGCTCTACCAGATCTTCACGCAGTCCATGCACGTGCGCCGGACGCTGTTCCTGGAGCTGATCGAGCGGCACGGCGCGCTGACCTTCGGCAGCAGCAACATCAAGGCGCTGTACGAGGCCAAGGAGCGCGAGCTGGCCGGCCCCGCCGACGCCGAGCCCGCCCCGCGGCCCGCCGACCTGGCCACCGCGTGAGACCGGGCGACCCCCGTGCACCACAACCCCTCCACCACCCCCGCAAGGAGCGATGCGATGGCTGAGCAGTTCAATCTCACCGACGAGGAGCGCGAGCTGCTCCCGTCCGACGAGGACGTCGCGTTCTACGCCGAGCACGGCTGGTACCTGACGAAGAAGCTGTTCTCCGACGCCGAGGTCGACGAGCTGGTCGACGCGAGCGAGCGCTTCTACGCCGGGGAGCGCAGCCGTACACTGCCGCTGCGCCCGCGCCGGCTGGCGTACTGGGAGCCCGCGCACGGCGACGTGCAGCGGCACAACGACTACGTGCACTACGAGCATGACGGCCTGGCCAAGCTGCTGCGCAAGCCGCTGCTCGGCGCGGTCGCGGCACGGCTCGCGCAGGCCGACGAGATCCGGATCTTCCAGTCCACGCTGATCTTCAAGCCGCCGCGCCCGGACGAGCCGACCAACGTGGTGCCGTGGCACTTCGACCGGCACTACTGGGCCTCGTCGACCTCCGAGCGGATGCTGACCGCGTTCATCCCCTTCCACGACTGCGGCGAGGAGATGGGCACCATCACCATGGTCGACGGCAGCCACCGCTGGAAGGAGATCGGCAACAACGACTCCACCGCCAAGCACTTCGCCGAGCGGGACAAGGAGGACCTGGAGGTCCTGCTGTCGCGCAACGCGCAGTTCAACGGCGTCGAGGTGGTCAAGGTGCCGATGATCATCCCCAAGGGTCACCTGAGCTTCCACCACTGCCGCACGTACCACGGCAGCGCGGGCAACCGCAGCGACCGCCCGCGCCGCGCGATCTCCCTGCACCTGCAGGACGGCGACAACGCCTACCGGGAGTACGCGCTCAGCGACGGCACCGTCGTCGGCTACAACCACGACGAGCTCGTCCGCAAGACCCCCGACGGCCGTCCGGACTACGCCGACCCGGACTACTGCCCCGTCCTCTGGACCTCGGCCAACCGCTGAGCGATCACCGCATCTACAGGGAGGAACACATGTCGCGCTACGACTGGGGCCAGACGCACCCGGGCATCACCCGGCTCGAGGAGGCCGTCGCCGACGCCCGCACCGCCGTCGTCACGCACCCGATCTACGCCGCGCTCGACAGTCACCAGGCCATCGTGACCTTCATGGAGCACCACGTCTTCGCGGTATGGGACTTCATGTCCCTGCTGAAGTCGCTGCAGCGCAGCCTGACCAGCGTCACCGTGCCGTGGATCCCGAGCGGCTTCACCGGCAGCCGCCGCCTGATCAACGACATCGTGCTGGTCGAGGAGAGCGACGAGCTGCAGGGCGGCTTCATCAGCCACTTCGAGCTGTACGTGCAGGGCATGGACCAGGCCGGCGCGGACACCACCGTCATCAACGCCTTCATCGACCTGCTGCGCACCGGCAGCACGGTGGACTCGGCGCTGGTCGAGGCGAAGGTCAACCCGGTGTCGGCGGAGTTCGTGCGGACCACGTTCCGCTTCATCGACACGCTGCCGGTGCACTGCCAGGCCGCCTCGTTCGCGTTCGGCCGCGAGGACCTGATCCCGGACATGTTCCAGCAGGTCATCAAGGTGAACCAGGACGGCGGCAAGCTCGACACGTTCGTGGACTACCTGGCCCGGCACATCGAGGTCGACGGCGAGGAGCACACCCCGATGGCCATGCAGATGGTCACCGACCTGTGCGGCGACTCCGACGCCCGGTGGGCGGAGGCGGCGCAGACCGTCAACGCCGCGCTGGCCGCCCGCCGGCAGCTGTGGACCGGCATCCACGACGCGATCAAGGCGTGCTGACCTCTCTTTTTTTTCAGCCGCGGCTCACTTGTGGCGACCGCCGCACGTGAGCCGCGGCTGCGGCACACCGACAACCCGGCACGGAGCGCGACATGAACGAATCACCGGCCCGCCGCAAGCTGCTGGGCATCCTCTCCGGCACCTGGGTCGCCCAGGGCGTGTACGCGCTGGTCAAGCTCGGCGTGCCGGATCTGATGGCGGACGGCCCGGTGCACGTCGGGCAGCTCGCCCACGCCTGCGGCGCCGACGCGCGGGCGCTCGGCCGGCTGCTGCGGGCGCTGGCGCTGCTGGGCCTGTTCACCGAGCCCGCACCGGACACGTACGGGCTCACCTCCACCACCGAGCTGCTGCGCGCCGACGTGCCCGGCTCGGTGCGGCTCAACGCGCTGATGCAGGGCGACGAGGTGTTCCGCTCGTTCGCCGAGATCGTGCACACGCTGCGCACCGGCCGGCCCGCCTTCGAGGCGGTGTACGGCAGGCCGTTCTACGACTACCTCGGCGACAACCCCGAGGCCGCGGCGGTGTTCAACGAGTCCATGGGCGACCAGCGCCCGCCGGCCGCGCTGACCGGGTGCGACCTGGGCTGGGCGGGCACCGTGGTGGACGTCGGCGGCGGCAACGGCAGCCTGCTCATCGACGTGCTGACGCGGTTTCCGCAGCTACGCGGCGTGTTGATGGAGCTGCCCGACGCGGCGGACGCCGCGCGCGCCCGGCTGGCCGAGGCGGGCCTGGCCGAGCGCGCGGAATGCGTGGCGGGCAGCTTCTTCGACGGCGTACCCGCCGGGGGTGACGCATACGTGCTGGCGCGGGTGCTGCACAACTGGAACGACGACAACGCGGTGGCGGTGCTGCGCCGGGTGCACGCCGTGCTGCCCCCGCACGGCCGCGTCATCGTGCTGGAGGACTTCCTGCCCGAGCGCGGCGAGCCGGCACCGGGCCGCTCCGCGGCCGGGCTGGTGGACCTGCTCATGCTCGTCACCCAGGAGGGGCACGACCGCACCGGCAGCGAGTACCGCGAGCTGCTGGTCAAGGCCGGGTTCGAGGTCGTCGAGGCCCGCGCCGGCGCGCTGGAGGCGCGGGCGGCGTGAACGAGCGCGACGGGCGAAGCACGGAGCACGGGTCGGCTCTTGCCGCCGACGGGCACAGCGAGGAGGGGGCATGAGCGAGCGAACCACGGTGCACCGGAGCGGGGACGAGGAGCTCTACCGGACGATGCGGTTGGTCCGCAGGTTCGAGGAGCGGGCGATCGAGCTGGTCGGCGCGGGTGAGATCGTGGGCGGGATCCACCCGTACATCGGGCAGGAGGCGATCGCGGCGGGCGTGTGCGCGGCCCTGCGCGACGACGACGTCATCACCAGCACCCACCGCGGGCACGGGCACGTGCTGGCCAAGGGTGCCGACCCGGTGCGCATGCTGGCCGAGCTGACCGGCCGCGCCACCGGGCTCAACCAGGGCCGGGGCGGCTCGATGCACGCGGCCGACTTCGGCCGGGGCATCTACGGCGCGAACGGCATCGTCGGCGCGGGTGGGGCCATCGCGACCGGCGCGGCCTGGGCGCACCGCAACGCCGGGTCGGACCGGGTGACGGTGAGCTTCTTCGGCGACGGCGCGGTCAACCAGGGTGTGCTGCTGGAGACGTTCAACCTGGCCGCGCTGTGGCGGCTGCCGGTGCTGTTCGTCTGCGAGAACAACGGGTACGCCACCACGCTCACCGTGGCGCAGGCCGTGGCCGGGTCGATCACGGCGCGGGCGGCGGCGTTCGGCATCCCGGCGGTCACCGTGGACGGCACCGACGCCCGCGCGGTGCTGGCGGCCGCGACCGAGGCCGTCGAGCGGGGCCGGGCGGGCGGCGGCCCCAGCTTCCTGGAGTGCACGGCGTACCGCTTCGACGCGCACCACACCTGGGAGCACAAGGCCCGGGTGCGCTACCGCGCCGACGACGAGGTCGCCGCGGGCCGCTCCCGCGACCCGCTCGATGTGCAGGCGGCGCACCTGGCCGAAGGCGTCCGCGCGGCGGTCGACGCGCAGGTCGAGGCGGTGCTCGCCGAGGCGGTCGCGTTCGCGCTGGCCAGCCCGCCCCCCGATCCGGCCGGCGCGCTCGACCACCTCTACGCCACGGGCCTGCGGACACGCAACGGGATCGGACTGGTCGAGCCGGCAGCGGACCCGCTGCACCAGGCGGCGGCACACGTTCCAGCGGAGGTGCGGTGATGGCACGGCTGTCCTACCTGAAGGCCCTGCAGCGGGCGCTGGCCGACGAGATGGCGCGCGACGACACGGTGTGCGTGCTCGGCGAGGACATCGGGGTGGCCGTCAACAACGTCACCACCGGCCTGCTGGCCAGGTACGGCCCGCAGCGCGTCGTCGACACGCCACTGTCCGAGCAGGCGTTCACCAGCTTCGCCACCGGGGCCGCGCTGGCCGGGCTGCGGCCGGTCATCGAGTTCCAGATCCCGTCGCTGCTGTTCCTGGTCTTCGAGCAGATCGCCAACCAGGCGCACAAGTTCTCGCTGATGACCGGCGGGCAGGCGAGGGTGCCGGTGACCTACTTCGTGCCGGGCTCCGGCTCGCGCAGCGGCTGGGCCGGGCAGCACTCCGACCACCCGTACGGCCTGTTCGCGCACGTCGGGGTGAAGACGCTGGTGCCGGCCACGCCCGAGGACGCGTACGGGCTGTTCCTGACCGCGATCCGCGACGACGACCCGGTGGTGCTGTTCGCTCCGGCCGGGTCGCTGGGCGTACGCGCCGACGTGGACCTGGCCGCCCTCGGCCCGGTGCCGCTGGGCGTGGGCCGGGTGCACCGGGCGGGCACGGACGTCACCGTGGTCGCCGTCGGGCATCTGGTGCAGGCCGCGCTGGACGTGGCCGAGCAGCTGGCCGACCAGATCTCGGTGGAGGTGTTCGACCCGCGCACGCTGTACCCGTTCGACTGGGCCGGGCTCGCGGAGTCGGTGAACCGGACCGGGCGGCTGGTCGTGGTCGACGACTCCAACCGCATGTGCGGCATCGCCGGGGAGATCCTGGCCGTCGCGGCCGAGGAGATGCGGCTGACCGTGCCGCCCAAGCGGGTCACCCGGCCGGACGGGGCGGTGCTGCCGTTCGCCCGCGAGCTCGACCTCGCCGTGCAGCCCCAAGCGGATCAGCTGCTCACCGCGGTGCAGGAGGTCTTCAAAGCCAGCCGCTGACCTTCCCGGGAAGACGGCAGCCGCCGGGCGGGACCCCCGGCGGCTGCCGTCCTGCGGAGGAGGGCTCAGTAGACGCTCACGCCGTAGACAGAGAGCGGCTCGACGACGGGCTGGAAGTAGGTCTGGCCGCCGGTGGTGCAGTTGCCGCTGCCGCCGGAGGTCAGGCCGTAGGCGACGGTGCCGGCGAACAGCGAGCCGCCGCTGTCGCCGCCCTGGGCGCACACGTTGGTGCGGATCAGGCCGGAGACGCTGCCCTGGGCGTAGTTGACCGTCGCGTTGAGGCCGAGGACCCGGCCGCTGCGCAGGCCGGTGGTGCTGCCGCTGCGGTACACGGTCTGGTTGATCGCCGGCGTGGCGGCGCTGGTGATGTCCTGGTAGCTGCCGTTGTAGAGGTAGACCGAGCCCGGCCGCGCGATCGAGCTGTCGTAGCGCACGATGCCGTAGTCGTTGCCCGGGAAGCTGGACCCGACGCGCGGGCCGAGGTAGTTCTGGTTGTTGGGGCTGGCGTACCAGCTCGCTGAGAGGTTGGTGCAGTGCCCGGCGGTCAGGAAGAACTGCTGGCCGGCGGAGTTGCGCACGTTGAACCCGAGCGAGCAGCGCGAGCCGCCGCCGTAGATCGCCTCGCCGCCCGCGATGGTCGGGCTGAGCGTGCCCGCGACCTTCTCCACCCGCACGGCGTCGCCGAGGCGGTCGGTGACGGCCTTGAGCCGGGCCAGCTTCGCGCCGGTGACGGTGTCGTCGGCGGTCACCACGACCTGGTTGCTGATCGGGTCGGTGGACCAGGCGGTGCCGGGGATGCGGGCCAGCCGGTCGAGCTCGGCGGTGGCCGCGGCGAGCTGGGCGGAGCTGCGCGAGACCAGCTTGGCGACACCGCCCGCGGCACGCACCCGCGCGGCGGACGCGCCGTCGGTGACGGTGACGACCATCTTCCCGCTGTCGTCGAGGTAGGCGCCGGGCGAGTCGAGCTCGGTGGCGAGCGCGGCGGCGGCGTCGGGGCCCAGCGCGGGGGCGCCACCGCCGATCGGGGCGGCCTGGGCTGTCGCGGGCACCATCAGGCCGGCGGCCAGCAGGGTGGCCGCGGCGGCGCGTACGGCGACGCGGCGCAGCGGGGACCTGGTGTGGGTCACGGGTTCCTCCTCGGGGTTGTGGCATGTGGTGACATGCCGGAGGTGACCGGGTTGCCCGGTTGGGGCGTTCGGTCGTGGAACACGATGCCAAACACAGCAAGAATCTTCAATATTTAGAATGCTAAATGCATGTGCCAACTCTGCGCTGCCCGGGAACCGGGCAGGCAGCGGCCACGTCCCGCGCCGGGAGAGCGGTCGCCGGACGCACGTGCGAAGGAGCCCGGCGGGCCGGGCCGGGCGGTTGGGCCGGACCGGGCGGCTGGGCCGGACCCCGCGCCCCCCCCGGGCTGGCTCTCGGCCCGGCAG